>NZ_CANPVO010000017.1 GCF_947581785.1 Candidatus Palauibacter polyketidifaciens
CACGTGCGGCTTCGTTCGCTCGAACTTTTCCTTCGCCATCGCCCCTCGTTCTCCTGTGTCTCGTCTGCGGCCTGCTCGCGGACGGCCCCTTCGCCGCCTACGAACCGTTGGCGGAGACGATCTCCGCCGTCTTGGAGCCCGGAACTTCCTCGTAGTGCGAAAACTGCATGGTGTAGACCGCGCGACCCTGACTGATCGAGCGCAGGGACGTCGCGTAGCCGAACATCTCCGACAGCGGCACCGACGCCCCGACGACCTGGGCCGACGAACGCTGGGTCATGCCGCCGATCTTGCCCCGCCGGCTGGAGAGGTCTCCCATCACATCGCCGAGATAATCGTCGGGTGTCACGACTTCCACGTTCATGACAGGCTCGAGCAGGACCGGTTGCGCCTTGCGCGCACCTTCCTTGAGCGCGATCGAGCCCGCGATCTTGAAGGCCATCTCGCTGGAATCGACCTCATGGTACGAGCCGTCGATCAGCGTGGCCTTGATGTCGATGATCGGGTAGCCGGCGACGATCCCGGAATCCAGCGCCTCGCGAATCCCCTGTTCCACCGAGAGTACATACTCGCGGGGCACGTTTCCGCCCCGGATCTCGGAGTCGAAGATGAAGCCGCCGCCGGGATCCGTGGGCTCGAGGTTGATGATCACGTGCCCGAACTGCCCGCGGCCGCCGGACTGCCGCACGAAACGGCCTTCCACCTTGCGGACGGCCTTGCGGATCGTCTCGCGGTAGGCGACCTGCGGACGGCCGACGTTCGCATTGACCCTGAACTCGCGCTGGAGTCGGTCGACGATGATTTCGAGATGGAGTTCGCCCATCCCGCTGATGATCGTCTGCCCCGTCTCCTCGTCGGTATAGACGCGGAACGTCGGGTCTTCCTCGGCCAGTTTCGCGAGAGCCCCCGACAGCTTCTCCTGATCCGCCTTCGTCCGAGGTTCGATCGCCACCCGGATCACGGGCTCCGGAAAGCTCATCGACTCGAGCACGATCGGATCGGTCGCCGACGAGAGCGTATCTCCCGTCCGCGTATGCTTGAGTCCGATCGCGGCCGCGATGTCGCCCGCGAACACTTCGTCGCGCTCCTCGCGCTTGTTCGCGTGCATCTGGAGCAACCGCCCGAAGCGCTCCTTCCGCCCCCTGGACGAATTCAGCGCCTTCGAGCCGGCTTTCGCCGTGCCGGAATAGACTCGGAAGTACGTCAGACGTCCCACGTACGGATCGGTCGCGATCTTGAACGCGAGGGCCGAAAACGGCGCTTCCTCGTCGGCCGGACGCTCGACCTCCGTCTCGTCCTGCTGGGGGAGGTGGCCGGTGACGGGAGGGACATCGAGGGGGGAGGGGAGGAAGTCGATCACGGCGTCGAGCAGGCGCTGCACGCCCTTGTTCTTGAAGGCGGAGCCACAGAGGATCGGCGTGATCCCGTTGGCCAGCGTCGCCTTCCGCACGGCACCGCGGATTTCATCCTCGGTGAGCTCTTCCCCTTCGAGGTACTTCTCGAGCATGGGTTCGTCGTACTCGACCGCGGCCTCTACGAGGGCGCTCCTCAACTCCGCCACCTCGTCCGCCAGGGCGTCAGGCACGGGGCCTTCGGTCCAGCGCGCGCCCAGGGATTCATCGTCGTAGACGACCTTGACCTCACGAATGAGGTCGACCATGCCCGTATAGAGTTCACCCTCGCCGAGGGGGATCTGAAGCGGATGCGCGTTCGCACCCAGGCGGTCGCGCATCATCCGGACGACGTTCATGAAGTCGGCGCCGACGCGGTCCATCTTGTTGACGAACGCGATGCGCGGGACGCCGTACTTGTCGGCCTGCCGCCATACCGTCTCGGACTGCGGCTCCACGCCGCCAACGGCGCAGAAGAGGGCCACCGCGCCGTCGAGCACGCGAAGGCTGCGCTCCACCTCGACCGTGAAGTCGACGTGTCCCGGCGTGTCGATGATGTTGATGCGGTAGGGTTCGCCGTGGTGGGTCCAGTTACAGGTGGTGGCGGCCGATGTGATCGTGATGCCGCGTTCCTGCTCCTGCTCCATCCAGTCCATCGTCGCGTCGCCATGATGCACTTCGCCCAGGCGATGCGTCCGGCCGGTGTAGAACAGGACCCGTTCGGTCGTCGTCGTCTTTCCGGCATCGATGTGCGCCATGATGCCGATATTCCGAAGCCGCTCGAGCGGCGTTCTTCTCTCCATGAGTCGATCTATTGGTCTCTATCTGCCGAACCTCGGGTGCCGGACGGACCCATTTACCAGCGGTAATGCGCAAACGCCTTGTTCGCGTCCGCCATCCGGTGCACGTCCTCCTTCTTCCTCACCGCCCCCCCGTCGCCGCGGGCGGCGTCGAGCAGTTCGCCGGCGAGCCGCTGCGCCATCGTCTTGCCGGAGCGGGCACGCGAGTACTGCACTAGCCATCGGCGCGCGAGCGAATCGCGCCGCCGGTACGACACTTCCATCGGTACCTGGTACGTCGCGCCGCCTACGCGCCGACTCCGAACCTCGAGGATCGGCTTCGCGTTCTGCAGCGCCTGCCGGAACACGTTCATCGCCGGCTGTCCCGTCTTCATTTCGATGTTCTGCATCGCATCGTAGAAGATCTGCTCGGCGAGGGACTTCTTTCCGTCCAGCATCAGCATGTTGATGAACTTCGTCACCTCCGTGCTCCCGTATCGGGAGTCCGGAATCACCTCACGCTGTTCGGCACGGTTTCGTCGTGGCATCTCGTTTCGCCATATCCGGCTCCGGGTTCACCCGGAGACTTCGCAATAAAGCCCGGCCACGGATTCCGAGGCCGGGCCCAACGGTGTTCGGCCCGCTCGAATTTCCGAGAGACTCCGAGCTATTTCCTCTTCTTCGAACCGTACTTCGACCGGCCCTGGTTCCTGTCGTCCACGCCCGACGCGTCGAGGGTCCCGCGGATGATGTGATACCGCACACCCGGCAGGTCCTTCACTCGCCCGCCCCGGATCAGGACGATGCTGTGTTCCTGGAGGTTGTGGCCCTCGCCTCCGATATACGCGGTGACTTCGTATCCGTTCGTGAGTCGCACGCGCGCGACCTTCCGCAGTGCCGAATTCGGCTTCTTCGGCGTCGTGGTGTACACGCGCGTGCACACGCCGCGCTTCTGGGGGTTCCCCTCCAGCGCCGGCGCCTTGCTCTTCTTCCGGACCTTCCTGCGGCCCTTGCGGACCAGCTGATTGATGGTCGGCATTCCCGCTCCATCGCTCCCTTCGGCCGCACCGGTGCGCCGATCACCGAACTCGGGGCCCGGCCGTTGGGGGTAAAAAAATCGGGGACGGATCCGAACCGCCCCCGCGGCGACTGCCGACCGGTCGGTCGACAGACAAGAGAGAGTAGTCCTGACGCCTCTCGGTGTCAAGCAACTTCCGTTGCGGAGAGGGGGTGCGGAGATCCCGTAAACGCACCCCCTGCTGCGGTGTCGGACGGACGTCAGGTCGTCAGGACCGCGCCCTCCTCCGCCACTGTGGCCTCGTCCTCCTCAGCCTGGTCCCGAAGGTCCGAGAAGAGACTCCGGGGCATCTCCTCGGGGACGACCCTGCGCCGCATGGAATCGATCTGCTCCTTCAGCGCGTCGTCCACGAGGAATTCGATATCGGAGAACCGGTGCGTCCCCGTACCTGCCGGGACCAGATGCCCGATGATGATGTTCTCCTTGAGCCCTCTGAGGCGGTCCTTCGCCCCACGCACGGCGGCGTCCGTAAGCACGCGCGTCGTCTCCTGGAAGGAGGCCGCGCTGATGAAGGACTCCGTAGTTAGGCTCGACTTCGTGATCCCGAGCAGGATCGGTTCCGCCCGCGGGGGTTTGCCTCCACCTTCGAGGACCTCGCGCGTCGCGTCGCGGAACTCCATCCGATCCACATGCTCGCCCTCGAGGAACTCCGTGCCGCCCGGATCCGTGATGCGGACCTTCTGCAGCATCTGACGCACGATCACCGCAATGTGCTTGTCGTTGATCCGTACGCCCTGCAGGCGGTACACCTCCTGGATTTCGTTGAGCAGGTACTCCTGCACCGCCCGGGGTCCCCGGACGCGCAGGATGTCGTGCGGATTCACCGGACCCTCGGAGAGCCGGTCACCTGCCCGCACAAGGTCTCCCTCGTGCACGCGAAGGTGCTTGCCGACGGGGATCTGGTACACCATCTCCTCGCCGTCGTCCATGGTCACGATGATCTCGCGCTTCCCGCGCTTGATCCCTCCGAACGATACGCGCCCGTCGACCTCCG
The DNA here is from genome assembly GCF_947581785.1 of Candidatus Palauibacter polyketidifaciens. Classification (NCBI taxonomy): domain Bacteria; kingdom Pseudomonadati; phylum Gemmatimonadota; class Gemmatimonadia; order Candidatus Palauibacterales; family Candidatus Palauibacteraceae; genus Candidatus Palauibacter; species Candidatus Palauibacter polyketidifaciens. The sequence continues at coordinate 4,243 of NZ_CANPVO010000017.1, forward strand.
TGATCGTCGCGGGATCCTTCGGCCTTCGCGCCTCGAACAGCTCGGCAACCCGCGGCAACCCACCCGTGATGTCGCGGGTCTTGTAGGCCTCGCGGCTGATCTTGGCGAGGGTCTCCCCCGCGTTGACGGCCTGTCCATCCTGCACGAGCAGCTGGGTGCCGACCGGCACGATGAACTCGCGCAGCTGGGCGCCCTTCCCGCTCACGATGTTGATGACGGGGTGGAGCTTCTTCTCCCGGTCGTCGATGATGACCTGCTGACGCCGCCCCGTCGCTTCGTCGAGTTCCTCGCGAACCGTCTCTTCCGGAACGATGTCCGTGAACCGGATCTTCCCCTTCTTGTCCGCCACGATGGGCTCGGAATAGGGGTCCCAGCCGAAGAGCAGGTCCCCATGCGCCACGTCGGTGTCGTCCTCCACGAAGAGCGTTGCACCGTAGGGGATGGCGAGCCGCGACAGGATGCGGTCGTCCGGCGTCTTCATGAGAAGTTCGCCCTCACGGCTCGTGACGATCGTATCGCCCGACGGACTCGTGACGGTCGTCACGCGCTCGAAAGCGATCCGGCCTTCGAGCTTGGAGCGCCTTTGGGTCTGCGCCGCGATCCGTGCCGCCGTCCCTCCGATGTGGAAGGTTCTGAGCGTGAGCTGCGTCCCCGGCTCGCCGATCGACTGCGCCGCGAGAATTCCCGCCGCCTCACCGAGGTCGACGAGTTCCATCGTCGCGAGATTGCGACCGTAGCACTGCTGGCAGATGCCCCGGCGCGACTCGCAGGTGAGGACCGATTTGATGCGAACCTGCTGGACGCCGCTCTCATCGATGGCCCGCGCCCGCGCCTCCGTGATCATATCCCCGGCCTCGACGATGACTTCGTCGTCGATGGGGTCGATCACGGCTTCCGCCGCGATGTTGCCGGCGACGCGATCCGACAGCGGCTCGATGATGTCCTCACCCTCCTTGAGCGCGGTGACGTCAAGCCCGAGGATCGTATTGCAGTCCTCCTCGATGATCGTGACATCCTGCGCCACATCGACGAGCCGGCGCGTCAGGTAGCCGGCGTCCGCCGTCTTGAGGGCGGTGTCGGCGAGCCCCTTCCGCGCCCCGTGCGTCGAGATGAAGTACTCGAGCACACTGAGGCCCTCTCTGAAGTTGGAGCGGATCGGGCTCTCGATGATCTCGCCGATGCCGCCGGTCAGCTTCTTCTGGGGCTTGGCCATCAGGCCCCGCATTCCCGCGAGCTGCCGGATCTGGTCCCGGGAACCCCGGGCGCCCGAATCGAACATCATGAAGATCGGGTTGAAGCCATGCCTCGATTGCTGGAGTCCGCGGACCATCGCGTCGGCGACGTCGTTGTTCGCGTGGGTCCAGGCATCGATCACCTTGTTGTACCGCTCCCCGAAGGAGATCACGCCGCGGTGGTACGCCTTCGTGAACCGGTTCACGTCCTCCTGGGCCTCTCCGAGGATCTCCTGCTTCTCGGTCGGGATTTCCATGTCGTCGAGTCCAATGGAAACGCCGGCCTTCGTCGCGCTGCGGAACCCGAAATCCTTGAGTTGATCGAGAAACGCCGTGGTGTCCTCGAGTCCCGCGAGCCGGAACGACCGGAAGACGAGGTCTCCCAGCGCACCCTTGCCCAGCGTCTCGTTCACGTACGGCACCCGGGAGGGCAGGATCGCGTTGAAGAGGGCGCGTCCGACGCTGGTCACGACCCACCTCCGCTCGACCTGGCCGTCGTCGGCCTCCTCGTCGACGAGCAGCCGAATCGGCAGGTGGTAGTCCGGCGTCCCCGCGGGCGAGCCCAGATATCCCGCTTCGAGCGCCATTTCAACCTGGTCCGCGCTCGCGAAGTGAGGGAGATCCGATCCGTCCTCGTACTCGTCGAAGTCCGGCCGCACCTTCGTCATGTAGTAGCAGCCGAGGACCATGTCCTGGGACGGCGATGCGATCGGCCGACCGTTCGCCGGTTTCAGAATGTTGTTGCTCGACAGCATGAGGATCCGCGCCTCGAGTTGCGATTCGAAGGACAGCGGGACGTGAACCGCCATCTGGTCGCCGTCGAAGTCCGCGTTGAACGCCGCGCACACGAGCGGGTGAATACGGATGGCCTTCCCCTCCACGAGCACCGGCTCGAAGGCCTGGATCCCCAGCCGGTGAAGCGTCGGTGCCCGGTTCAGGAGCACCGGGTGATCCTTGATGATGTCCTCGAGGACCTCGTAGACCGTCGGGTCGTCGAGTTCGACGAGCTTCTTGGCGCGCTTCACCGTCTCGGCATGAAGCCGCCGTTCGAGTTCATGGATGATGAACGGCTTGAAGAGCTCGACGGCCATCTTCTTCGGCAGCCCGCACTGGTGCAGCCGGAGTTCCGGACCCACGACGATGACCGACCGGCCGGAATAGTCGACGCGCTTTCCGAGCAGATTCTGCCGGAACCGGCCCTGCTTGCCCTTGAGCATGTCCGAGAGGGACTTGAGCGGCCGCTTGCCCCTTCCGCGAATCGCCTTGCCGCGGCGCCCGTTGTCGAACAGCGCGTCCACCGCCTCCTGGAGCATGCGCTTCTCGTTGCGCAGGATCACCTCCGGCGCGCGCATTTCCAGCAGCTTCTTGAGCCGGTTGTTCCGGTTGATCACGCGACGGTACAGGTCGTTGAGATCCGACGTCGCGAACCGTCCGCCATCCAGCGGGACGAGGGGACGCAGATCCGGCGGGATCACCGGAATCACATCCATGATCATGTGTTCGGGGCTGTTGCGCTTCGAGACTTCGTCGTCGCTGTTGCGGATCGCGTCGATCACCTTGAGCCGCTTGAGCTTCTTCTTCTTCCGGTGCTTCGAGGTCTCGTGCACCACCTCGTAGCGCAGCTGCTCGGCGAGTTCGTCGACGTCGAGCTGCCCAAGCAGCGTCCGGATCCCTTCGGCCCCGATTTCGGCGCGGAATTCGGTGTCCCCCTCCTCGCGCGCCTTGTCCGTCAGCTCCCAGTACTCATCCTCTTCCAGAACCTGCTTGAACTCGACATCCTGCCGGCCGGGCTCGGTGACGACGTGCGCGGCGTAGTAGATGACCTTTTCGAGATCCCGCAGCTTCATCCCGAGCAGGTAGCCCATCTGCGAAGGGAGCGTCTTGAAGAACCAGATATGGGCCACGGGCACCGCGAGTTCGATGTGACCCATCCGCTCGCGGCGAACCTTGGACAGCGTGACCTCGACCCCGCACTTGTCGCATATGTGTCCGCGGTATCGGATTCGCTTGAATTTTCCGCAGTGGCACTCCCAGTCCTTGACCGGCCCGAAGATGCGCTCGCAGAAGAGGCCGTCGCGCTCCGGCTTGAAGGACCGGTAGTTGATCGTCTCCGGCTTCGTGACCTCTCCGTGACTCCAGGAACGGATCTCCTCGGGCGAGGCGAGCTTGATCTGAATCCAGTCGAACTCGGACGAACCCGCACTGCGATTTCGCGGAAAATCGATCATCTGTTACCCTCTTGTTTCGCTAGAACAGCGGCTCCGACTCGTCGCCGCCGAGCGTCACGCTCAACCCCAGCGCCTGTAGTTCCTTGACGAGCACGTTGAAGCTCTCGGGCACCCCCGGCTTGGGCAGGTTGTCGCCCTTCACGATCGCCTCGTACACCCGGCTCCGTCCCGTCACGTCATCGGACTTGACCGTCAGCATCTCCTGCAGCGTGTGGGCCGCGCCGTAGGCTTCCAGCGCCCACACTTCCATCTCGCCGAAGCGCTGCCCTCCGAACTGCGCCTTGCCGGCCAGCGGCTGCTGCGTGACAAGGCTGTAGGGGCCGATGGAGCGTGCGTGGATCTTGTCGTCGACGAGGTGTGAGAGCTTCATCATGTAGATCTCGCCGACCGCGATGTCCGCCACGAACTCGTCGCCCGTGCGACCGTCGCGCAGCCTCATCTTGCCGTTCGAACGCAGCCCGGCGCGCTCCATGAGCTCGACGACGGCCGCGTCCACGCCCGAGGTGATCCTGCGCCGCCCGGAAAGCGCGGCCGTCTTCGGCCAGCCCTCGGACTCCAGCTTCGCCGCCGTCGTCGCGCCCGAGACATCGCGCACGACCCGGAGGACAAAGGCGGCCAGGCTCCGCAGGTACGAGGCGAGCTCGCCTCCTCCCTCGAGATAATCGTCGAGCGTGCGTCCGAGACTGGCCGGGTCGGCCGAGACCGGATCGTCTCCTTCCCGGGCCTGAATCTCGTTGACGAGCGCCTGGATCTTCTCGTAGGAGAGTTCGGGCGGTCCCACGTCCGACCCGAGCGTGCGAGCCGCCCAGTAGGCGCCCCCGATCTTCAGGAGGGCGCCGATCTCATGCTCGGTCGCTCCCTGGAAGACGGGCGTATTCGCTTCGAAGCCGAGAGCGCGGGCCGCCCAGCCCAGCGTGGTCTCGAGGATCTGTCCCACGTTCATCCGGCTCGGTACGCCGAGCGGATTGAGTACGATCTCGATGGACTGTCCGTCGGGCAGGACCGGCATGTCCTCTTCCGGAACCACGCGAGCGATGATGCCCTTGTTCCCGTGCCGGCCGGCCATCTTGTCTCCCACCGAGATCTTTCGCTTCTCCGCCAGGTAGACCTTCACGAGCTGGACGACGCCGGGGGACAACTCGTCGGGCTGGAAGATCTTGTCGATTCCCTCTTCCGTACGCTCGCGTATCCGCTCCACCCGCGTGCGCGCCTCGGCCTCCACGCGCCGGATCAGGTCGTTCGACTTCTCCGTCTTCACCTTCAGCGTCCCGAGGTCGATCTCTCCCAGGTCGATGCTCCGAAGCTTCGTCTTCGTCAGCTTCGTGCCCTCGGCGAAGAGCGGTTCGAGGGAGCCCCGGCCGAGGCAGAGAACGACCGTCTCCCCCTGAAGCAACTCCAGGATCTCCTCGTCCCGGGCTTCCATCACCCGTGCGATTTCTTCGCGCTCGCCCTCGCGCAGTTCGGCGATTCGCTCGCCGTGCTCCCGCTCGAGCAGCGGATCGTCGATCCGCCTCGAGAAGATCTTGACGTCGATCACGGTCCCCTCGACGCCGGGGGGAACGCGCAGCGAGCTGTCCTTCACATCCTTCGCCTTCTCGCCGAAGATCGCCGTCAGCAGCTTTTCTTCGGGGGAAAGCTCCGTTTCGCCTTTCGGCGTGATCTTGCCGACGAGGATGTCGCCCGAGCGGACCGCGGCACCGATGCGGACGATTCCCCGGTCGTCGAGGTCCACGAGCGCTTCCTCGGCCACGTTGGGGATCTCGCGCGTGATCTCCTCCATCCCGCGTTTCGTGTCCCGGACGTGGAGTTCGAGTTCCTGGATGTGGACCGACGTGTAGACATCTCCCTTGACCAGCTTCTCGCTGATCACGATGGCGTCCTCGAAATTGTGGCCGAACCAGGGCATGAAAGCGACGAGCGCGTTACGTCCGAGCGCGAGCGAACCGCCGTCCGTGCCGGCACCGTCCGCGATGACATCGCCCGCTTCCACGCGGTCCCCGACCCGGACGATCGGCCGCTGGTTGATCGCCGTGTCCTGGTTCGTGCGCCAGAACTTTCTCAGCCGATAGGAGTCGTACTGCGTGAGGCGGGCGAGCGGGATCTCGCCGGCCGCCCGTCGGGGCTTGCCGGTGTCGATCTCGACCTCGTCCGCCGTGACCCGCGTCACCATCCCGGCGCGGCGCGCAAGCACCACCGCGCCGGAGTCGCGGGCCACCTTGCCCTCCAGACCCGTACCTACGAGCGGACGCTCGGGGAAGAGAAGCGGCACGGCCTGCCGCTGCATGTTCGATCCCATCAGCGCCCGGTTCGCGTCATCGTGCTCGAGGAACGGAATGAGAGCGGGCGACACGGCCACCAGCTGATCGGGCGCGACATCCATGAAGTCGATCTCGTCCGGCGGCAGCAGCGGATAGTCGTCGCGCCGCCGGCAGAGGACGAGCGAGCGGGCGAACGTCCCATCGGGGTTGAGTTCCGCGTTCGCCTGCGCGACGGAGTATTCCTCCTCTTCGCTCGCCGAGAGCCAGACGATTTCGTCCTGCGAGACCCGCTCGTTGACCACCCTGCGGTAGGGGGTCTCGAGGAAGCCCAGCTCGTTCAGGCGGGAGTAGGTGGTCACCGAAGTGATGAGCCCGATGTTCGGCCCCTCGGGGGTCTCGATCGGACACATCCGCCCGTAGTGCGAGTAGTGCACGTCCCGCACCTCGAAGCCCGCGCGCTCCCGCGTCAGCCCGCCCGGACCCAGTGCGCTCAGGCGACGCTTGTGCGTGAGTTCGGAGAGCGGGTTCGTCTGATCCATGAACTGGCTGAGCTGCGAGCTGCCGAAGAAAGCCTGGATGACGGCGCTTACCGTACGCGCGTTCACGAGGTCGTCGATGGAGATCTTCTCGGGGTCGCTGTTGATCGACATCCGCTCGCGGACGAGGCGGGCCATGCGCGACAGTCCGACGGAAAACTGGTTCGCGATGAGCTCGCCGATGGACCGCACGCGGCGGTTCCCCAGGTGGTCGATGTCGTCCGTGTACCCGCGGCCCTCGTGCAGTTCGACCAGATAGCGGACGATCGCCACGAAGTCGGACGGGTCCAGCACCACGAGATCGCCCGCAGGGATATCGAGGCCGAGCAGCCGATACACGTCCTTGAGCCGGTGGTTGATCTTGTGTCGCCCCACCCGGCCCAGGTCGTATCGCTTGGGGTTGAAGAAAAGCCGATCGAGCGCGCCCCGGGCCGTCGCCAGGTTCGGCGCCTCGCCGGGCCGCACGAGGGAATAGATGGAGTGCAGCGCGGCCGCCTCGCTCGCCGTCGGATCCTTCGCGAGCGTATTGCGCAGCAGCGGGGACTCCCCGCGCGGACCGCCCGTGAACACCAGGGCCTCGCGAGCCTTCTCCGCCTTGAGTTGCGCGAACAGGCTCGAATCGAAGCGCGCCCCCTTCTCGGCCAGGACTTCTCCGGTGTCCTCGGCCACGACATCGGCGGCGAGTTGCGGGCTCGAACTCCAGTCGCGGCGCATCGCGAGGTCTTCGTAGGTCCCGCGCAGCGGTACGAAGGTCGCGCTCGAGTACACCTCGACTTCGGACACACCCGCGCGCTCGAGGCGTTCGAGGGCTTCTTCGCTCAGGGTCTCCCCACGGCGCACGATGAAAGCATCCTCCGCCTCGAACACCTCGACACTCGTGATCTCCTGATCGAGGATGCGCTGCATCAACTCCGCGTCGAGCGGGTCGCCGAGGGCCGCAACCGGCTCCCCGCCATCCGAGCCGGGAAGGTCGTCCGCCAGCCAGTGCGGCGCGTCCGGCGCGGGCTCGTAGCCGCGCAGTTCCAGCGCCTCGGGATCCTCCCCGAAGTCCGGGTTCGCGATGCTCCGGGCCACCAGCGTGCCCGTGACCTCGCGATGCGTCGAGGACTCCTCGTCACCCTCCGCATCGATCCGCACGAGCCGACGCCGGCAGAAGCATTCGAGGATGTCCACGTCCCGCCCGTAGCCGAACGCCCTCAGCAGTGCGGTAGCGGGGAACTTCTTCTTCTTGTCGATGTGGACGTGGATCACGTCGTGGATGTCGAGGGTGAACTCGACCCAGGATCCGCGGAACGGGATGATCCGGGACGAAAACAGGCGCGTGCCGTTGGGGTGCAGCGTCTCTTCGAATACGACGCCGGGGGAACGATGAAGCTGGCTCACGATGACCCGCTCCGCTCCGTTCACGACGAACGTTCCCTGCTCCGTCAGGAGCGGCAGGTCCCCGAGATAGACTTCCTTCTCCAGGATATCGCCGGGACGCTTTTCGTCGTCCTTCCCGACCGTCTCGAAGATGACCAGCCGGAGCCGCGCCTTCAGCGGCGCGGAGTAGGTCATGTCGCGCTCGATGCACTCCTCGACCTCGTACTTCGGATCTCCGAGCGAGTAGCTGACGAACTCCAGCGAGAAGTTCTCGTTGACGTCCGTGATCGGAAAAATCTCCCGAAAAACACGCTCGAGACCGAGGTCCCGGCGCTCCTCCTCCACCGCCTTCGATTGCAGCAGACGCTCGAACGCCTCGCGCTGCACGTCCAGGAAATGCGGCATGTGCATGGGGCGGGCGAGCTTGTCGAACGAGACCGCAGGTCTGCCGTTGGCCGTCAAATCGTACCTCCCGCGGGGAACCCCGCGAGTACATGGGAGATGCGCAAATACCGGAGACCACCCGCGAGCGGTCGCGCCGGTTCGTGCACGGTGTGAGGTCGGACCCCTGCGTCATCGGCCCGGCTGCGGTCTCTCCGCAGTCCGGAACCGATCGGATGATCGACGCCGGGGCCTGCCACGCTCTTCAGCGCGGCTACTTGAGATCCGCCGTGGCGCCCTGCTCTTCGAGCTTGGCCTTGATCTCCTCCGCCTCCTCCTTGGACACGCCTTCCTTGACGGGTCCGGGGGCGTTGTCGACGACGGCTTTCGCCTCCTTGAGACCCAGGCTCGTCACTTCGCGCACAACCTTGATCACCTGGATCTTCTTGCTGCCCACCGCCGTGAGGACGACATCGAACTCCGTCTGCTCCTCCTCGGCGGCGTCCCCTGCGCCGCCGGGAGCGGCGGCGACGGCGACCGGCGCCGAAGCCGACACGCCGAAGGTTTCCTCCATCTTGTCTTTCAGCTCGGCGGCTTCGAGCACCGTCAGCGAGCCGATCTGCTGCAGAAGATCGTCGATTTTGGACATGTTCTTCCGTTCCCTGGATCCTGTATGCATTCCACACGCCCGCACGTCACGGGCATGCGTCCCACCTCAGGCGGACTGGTTCTTCCTTCCGACCTGTTCGATCATGTCTGCGATGTCGCGGAAGAGCGCATTCAGAGCGCCGGCCATGCCGCCGACGCTCGCCGTGAGCCCGCCCGCGATGCCGCCGAGCAGAACCTCGCGCGACGGAAGATCGGCGATGCGCCCCACTTCCTCCGGCGATGTCTCCACCCGATTGATGACGCCGACCTTCACCACCGGCCGGTCCTCGTTCGCCTTCGCGAATTCCTTCAGCACCCTGGCCGGCGTGACCGGGTCGGCGTCGCTGAGGATGAGCCCCGTCGGACCCTCGAGATGGGCGCTCAGATCCGGGAGATCCAGATCCTCGAGCGCCCGCTTCATGAGGGTGTTCTTCACGACCCGATAGCTCAGGCCTTCGTCTCGGAGTCGCGTTCGGAAATCCGTGATCGCCTTCACGTTCAGCCCGGTGAAGTCGGTCAGATAGATCGTCCCGCTCTCTTCGATCTGCGCAGTGAGTTCCTGCGTGACGCGCTGCTTTTCTTCGAGTCTCATGGATCTATCGGTACAGGTCCTCGTCGACGGAGACACCGAGACCCATCGTGCTGGTCACGGTCACGCTCTTCACATACCGGCCCTTCGCCGCGGCGGGCTTCAACCGCACGATCTCGTCCATGAGGGCATCGAGATTCTCGTTCAGCTGGTCGAGTTCGAAGCTCACTTTTCCGATCGGCGCATGCACGTTGCCGGTACGGTCCACCCGGAATTCGATCTTGCCCGCCTTCGATTCGCGAACGGCCCGACTCACGTCCATGGTGACCGTGCCGGCCTTCGGCGTGGGCATGAGGCCGCGCGGACCGAGTATCCGGCCCAGCCTGGCAACGTCCTTCATGAGATCCGGCGTCGCGATCGCTACATCGAACTCGAGCCAGCCCTCCTGAATCTGCTCGATGTAGTCGGTTCCCACGTAGTCCGCGCCGGCCTCCTCCGCCTCGGCCGCCCGGTCCGCCTTCACAAGGGCGAGCACGCGCACTTTGCGGCCCGTGCCTGCAGGCAGGATGACCGTGCCGCGCACGATCTGGTCCGCCTTGCGCGGGTCCACGCCGAGGCGTACCGCGGCCTCGACCGTTTCGTCGAAGTTCGCGAACGCCGCTTTCTGCACACACTCGAGCGCCTCGCGCGGTGCAAGGGCGCCGTTCGATGGAACGGCCTCTACCGCGGAGCGATATTTCTTGCCGTGTTTCGGCATGTTGCGCGATCTCTCCCGATCAGTCGGCCCGCTCGATCCCCATGGATCGTGCGGTGCCCGCGATCATCCGCATCGCGGCCTCTTCATCGGCCGCGTTGAGATCCTTCATCTTGATCCTGGCGATCCTGCGCAGCTGGTCGTCCGTGACCTTGCCGACCTTCTCGCGGTTCGGGACCGGAGAACCCGACTCGAGACCGAGTTCCTTCTTGAGCAGCTCCACCGCCGGAGGCGTCTTGGTGATGAAGCTGAACGTCCGGTCCTTGTAGACCGTGATCTCGACCGGGATGATCGTGCCGGCTTCCTGCTGCGTCTGGGCGTTGAACGCCTTGCAGAAGTCCATGATGTTGAGGCCGTGCTGGCCCAGGGCAGGACCCACGGGCGGGGCCGGATTCGCCTGCCCCCCCGGAATCTGCAGCTTGATGAACCCGGTAACCTGTTTCTTCGGCGGCATCAGAACCCCTGCAGCTGCGTGTAGTCGAGTTCAACCGAGGTCGGGCGTCCGAACAGGCTCACCTGCACGCGCACCTTGCCCTTCTCCGCAAACACTTCTTCCACCGTTCCGCTGAAATCGCTGAACGGTCCTTCCATGACTTCCACGACCTGTCCCGGACGGAAGGGGATCTCCGTTTCCGGACCCGCCTGCTCGAGTTCATCCGCGATGCCGAGGATCTTGTTCATCTCCTCGGTCTTGAGCGGCTGGGGGTCTTTCCCGCTCCCCACGAACTTGATGACGCCGGGAACGTTGTTGACGACGTACATCGTGTTCTGATCCAGCAGCATCTGAATCAGCACGTAGCCCGGGTAGAGCCGCTTCGTCGACTTGACGCGCTTCCCTCCCTTGATCTCGACGACCTCCTGCGTGGGGACGATGACCTCCCGGATCGGAGGCTCATCCCCGTACTCCTGGATCTTCTGCTCCAGAAGCGTCTTCACCTTCTTCTCGTGGCCCGAGTACGTCTGCAACGCGTACCAGCGCGGCGCGTCCTCGGGCAGACCGGTCTGCGCGGCCCCCGCGCCCGCGGACTCAGCCACCGAACGACCTGACGATGAATCGCACCGCCGCCGCGAAGACCGAATCCATGGCCCCGATGACGATGGCCATGATGAAGACGAAGATCAGGATGCCGATCGTTGCACCGCGCAACTGATCCTTGTCGGGCCATGTGACCCGACGCATCTCGACCTGTACCTGTTCCGCGAATTCCTGGGTTCTTCTGACGATGCCGGCCAATCGAACCCCTTACCGTGTCTCTTTGTGCATTTTATGTCCGTTACAGCGGCGACAGAACTTCTTCTGCTCGGCCCGCTGCGGATGGGTCCGCCGATTCTTCGTCGTCGAATAGTTGCGCTCTTTGCACTCCGTACACTCGAGCGTGATCCGAACCCTCATTTGTGTTTCCTAGTCGTGGATGGCGGTGACGACCCCGGCGCCCACCGTCCGGCCTCCCTCGCGG
>NZ_CANPVO010000018.1 GCF_947581785.1 Candidatus Palauibacter polyketidifaciens
CATCCAGAGACACGTTTCGTGTATTGGACATTGGCCGATAATACGGAACTTACGGAATATCCGCAATTCAGCGGTTGGTGGGGAAACCGAGGTCGACCCGGCTTCCGGCGGGATCGGGCCAGCGCGCCGTCATCACCTTCGGTTTCGTGTAGAAGTGCACGCCCTCGGGGCCATAGATCGCGTGCGCCCCGAACGCCGACTCCTTCCAGCCGCCGAAGGAGTGGTATCCGACGGGGACGGGGATGGGGACGTTGAGGCCCACCATCCCGGCGTCCGCGTCCTCCTGGAACTGTCGCGCGGCGCCCCCGTCGCGGGTGAAGATCGCCGCACCGTTCCCCCAGGAGTTGTTGCGCAGGAGGTCCACGGCGTCGTGGTACGTGTCCGCCCGCACCACGCAGAGGACGGGACCGAAGATCTCGTCCCGATAGACCGACATATCCGGTGTGACACGGTCCAGCAGCGTGACGCCGAGGAAGAAGCCGTCGCCCTCGAAGGGGGCGTCCCGGCCATCGACGACGACGCGCGCGCCCGCCTCGGCGCCCTCGCGCACGTATTCCGCGACGCGGTCGCGGTGCTCGGCCGTGATGAGCGGGCCCATCTCGGAGGCGGGATCGTCGCCGGGGCCGATGCGCAGCTTCTCCATGCGGGCGCGGATCGCGTTGACGAGCGGATCGGCGCTGTCTCCGACCGCGACCGCGACGGAGATCGCCATGCACCGCTCGCCGGCCGATCCGTACGCGGCGGAAACGGCAGAGTCCGCCGCGAGGTCGATGTCCGCATCGGGCAGCACGACCATGTGGTTCTTGGCGCCACCGAGCGCCTGCACGCGCTTTCCGTGCGCGGTGGCGGTCTCGTACACGTGACGGGCGACCGGCGTGGACCCCACGAAGCTGACGGCCTGCACATCAGGGTGCTTGAGCAACCGGTTCACGGCCACATGGTCGCCGTGCACAACGTTCAGCACGCCCGCCGGGAAGCCGGCTTCGTGGAAGAGTTCCGCGATGAAGTTCGCGGCGCCGGGATCGCGGGGTGACGGTTTCAGCACGAAGGTATTCCCGCACGCGACCGCGTTCGGAAACATCCAGAGCGGCACCATGGCCGGGAAGTTGAACGGCGTGATCCCCGCCACAACCCCGAGCGGCCGCCGGACGGAATAGACGTCGACGCCAGTGGAAGCCTGCTCGCTGTACGTCCCTTTCAGGTGTTCGGCGAGGCCGCAGGCGTATTCGATATTTTCCAGGCCGCGGGCGACCTCGCCCATCGCGTCGGCAAGGACCTTTCCGTGCTCGGCGGTGAGCCGCTTCGCGATCTCCTCGGCGTACGCCTCGACCAGGTTGCGGTACGCGAACATGAGCTTCGTGCGACGCGCGACGCTGACACCCCGCCATTCGTCGAACGCCGCCACGGCCATCGCGATGGCTTCGTCCACTTCGCCGACCCCCGCCAGCGGCACTTCGCCCGTCTGCCGCCCCGTCGCCGGATTGAAGACAGGCGCCGTACGGCCCGAAGCGCCGGGCCGCGCCCGACCGCCAACCAGGTGCGGGACAGGTTCGATCGCTCCCGCCGCGGCGTTTCCGACCGCTTCATCCACCGCCGCCGCCGAGGTCGAGGACAATGCCGTCTTCACTTCGCCTCCTCGTGATAGCCGAGGATCGCCTTCAGCTCGAGGAACTCCTCGAGCCCGTGGCGACCCCATTCACGCCCGTTGCCGGATTGCTTGTAGCCGCCGAACGGCACCCTGAAGTCCGGACGCGCGCCGTTAAGGTTGACCTGGCCCGATCGGATCCGGCGCGCGACGGACCGTCCACGTTCGCGGTCGCCCGCCGACACGTAGCCGGCGAGACCGTAGAGTGTGTCGTTCGCGATGCGAACGGCGTCATCATCGTCCTCGTATCCGATGAGCACGAGGACCGGTCCGAAGATCTCCTCGCGCGCGACGACCATCTCGTTGCTCACGTGCGAGAAAACCGTCGGCCGGACGTAGTACCCCCGCTCCAGTCCCTCCGGCCGCCCGGGCCCTCCCGTCGCGAGGTGCGCACCCTCCTCGATCCCCCGCTCAATCAGCCGCTGGATCCTGTCGAACTGCACATCGGACACCGCCGGACCGATCGTTGTCCCCTCGCCGCCGGGCTCGCCGACCACGACCTTCCCTGCCGCCGCGGCCGCGATCTCCGCCGCCTCGTTCATGCGCGAATGCGGCACCAGCATGCGCGTCGGCGCGTTGCAGGACTGTCCCGTGTTGTTGCACACCGCGAAGACCCCCCGGGACACCGCCCGCCCGAAATCGGCGTCATCCAGGATGATGTTCGCCGACTTGCCGCCCAGTTCCTGCGCCACGCGCTTCACCGTCGGCGCCGCGTTCCGGGCGACCTCCACCCCGGCCCGGGTGGAGCCGGTGAAGGAGACCATGTCGACGTCGGGGTGCGCGGAAAGCGCCGCTCCCACGACTGGACCCGCCCCGTTCACGAGATTGAAGACCCCGGGCGGCACACCGGCCTCATGCAGGATCTCCGCGAAGATCAGGGCGTTCAGCGGTGCGACCTCCGACGGTTTGAGCACCATCGTGCACCCCGCCGCGAGCGCCGGCGCCACCTTGCAGGCGATCTGGTTCAGCGGCCAGTTCCACGGCGTGATGAAGGCGCACACCCCCACCGGTTCCCTCACGAGGAGAGACGTTCCGAGGTCCGTCTCGAATTCGAAGTCCGCGAGGATCTTCAGCATGGTTCGAAAGTGCCCCATGCCGGAAGGGACCTGCGCCTGCACGGCCAGGGCCATCGGCGCGCCCATCTCCGAGCTGACGGTCGCGGCCAACTCCGCCGAACGGGCCGCGTAGCCCTCACAGATGCGTTCCAGCAGCGCGACCCTTTCCTCCCGGTCGGTCTGTGAGAAGGCGTCGAAGGCGTCGGTCGCGGCCGCCACCGCGGCGTCCACGTCGGCCTGCTCACCCATCGCGATGGCTCCGATCACTTCCTCGGTCGCCGGGTTGACCACGTCCAGCGTATCGTCGACCGACGGTTCGACCCACGCCCCGTCGATGTAGAACTTGCGGAGGTTCTCCACGGATCCCCTTCCCCGCGCCGCGCGATGCGGCGCCATGATGTTCGGTACGAATACACAACCCCGGCGGGGGGCGGCCTTCGCCTCCCGCCGGGGTCGGATCCTACGCTCCGGGCTCGGCCTCGACTACCGGCGACCCCGGGTCCCGCCTGACTACGCTTCGGAACTCACCCCGTGAGCCACGACCACCGGTAGTTCACGCGAACGTAGTAGTATCCGCCGTTGAATCCGAACGGCGAGCTCTCCGGATAGAGCAGACCCACATTGTCCGCCGTGTCCGGATCCTGCGCCGCCGGATACGTGTCGAACAGGTTGTTCGCGCCGATCGTGAGTTCGGCATCGTCCGTGAGGTCCGTGGACAACTCGAAGTCGACGAGGAACCGGCCGGGGAAGGCCGTGCCTTCCACACCGCCGATCACGACGCCACCAACGTCCACCCACGAATCGTACCAGGTGCCGCGCACGAGGCCGCGCACCCCGCCGATCGTGTGCAGGACGTTGAGCGAGCCCCGCCACGAGGGGACGGACTGCTCAAGCTGGTCGACCCGGTCCTGGTTGATGACGTCGGGGTTGAAGTCGGTGACCGACGTCCCGTTGTAGTTGAAGAGCACGCTGAAGCTCGTCGCGCCGCCCATCGACGGGGGCGTGTAGTTCGCCACGATGTCCAGCCCCTGCGTCCTCGTGCTGAAGTCGTTCGTGAAGAACCGGAACTCGGCGAGGTTCGCCGCGCTCGTGATCCCCTCGCCCAGGAGTCGCGCGACCTCGGTGTCGGTGAGCGAGAACGTCTGCGTCTGCGCGAAGCGGTCCGAGATCGAGATCCGGTAGTAGTCCATCGTCAGCTTGAACGCATCCGCGTCGAACACGGCCCCCGCCGTCAGGCTGAACGCCTTCTCGGGCTTCAGCTGCTCCCCGCCTCGAAGGGCCGCCACGGCCGACGTCGAGGGGATCGTACCGCGGTTGACGAGGTCGCCGATCGTCGCGTCGAACACCGTCGACACGTTGAAGGCGTTCTGCTGCCCCGGCGTCGGCGCGCGGAAGCCGGTGCTCCCGCCGGCGCGCAGGGCAACCGCGTCGCTCACCTCGAGACGACCCGAGACCTTCCCCGTCAGCTGGCTTCCGAAGTCGGAGAAGTCCTCCCAGCGCAACGCGGCGCCGAGCGTCCACGGATCTTCGCTGCCGCCCAGCTGAACGTCTCCGTAGACCGCCACGTTCTGGCGATCCCATTCTCCCGCGGCGATCGGGCTGAAGCCGGGGAAACCGTTGGAGGACGAACTGAATCCCTGCGCGGCGTAGGGCCCGATCTTCCACGACTCGTCCTGCCCCTGCCCGATCGTGAAGCGCTCTTCCCGCCGCTCGAGCCCGCCCGCGAGGTGGACCTGGTCGCTGGCCTCGTACGCGACGTCGAAGTTCAGGTTGAACTCATCCTGCCGGTACAGCCCCGGGTCGAAATGCGTGGGCGTCTCTGGCCCGAGCGCCGCGTTCACCGTGTTGTAGATGAAGAAGTCGGCGGTGTGGCTGCCGAAGCCGGCGCTGGCGTCCCACGTGAAGCCGTCCTCGTTGCCGCCCTTGACGCCGCTCACGACGGACCAGTCGGTGACGTTGCCGCCGAACTGGGGCGTGAAGCCGCCCGGGAACATCTCCTGGAACGAGAAGCAGTTCGGGTCGGCGAAGACCTGCGCCAGCGCCACCGGGTCGGGCACATGGTTCGTGATGGGGACCTCGGGGCAGTTCGCCGATCCGAGACCCTTCGCCTGCAGCACGTCGCCGATGAGGAGCGACTCGCCCCCGTCGCCGCTGAACACCGCGCCCCGCGTGTTCGGATTACGGAAGAAGAACCCGCCGTCCACCTCCTTGGTGGAGAGGTTACCGAACGCGTAGAACTGCTCGTCGTCGCTGAACGTATAGCCCGTGTTGAGCCACACCTTGAGGTCGTCGTTGACCTCGGGCGACCCCCAGATCTGGGCCGTGGGCGTGCGCACGGCGCTGTTGCCGGCCCCGAGGAGCGCGATGGCGTCGGCGCGCTGGATGGCCCGGTCCGTCGGATCCTGGTTCCCGTATTCGACGCTGAGGTTGGCGAAGCCCGTGGCCCCCAGCGGGACCCCGACGTTTCCGGAGACGGTGAGCATGTCGCCGTCGCCTTCGTAGTAGCTGCCGGTCTTCACCTCGATCATGCCGCCGTCGCGGTCGTCCTTGAGGATGAAGTTCATCACGCCGGCGATGGCGTCCGAGCCGTACTGGGCCGAGGCGCCGTCGCGGAGGACTTCCACCTGCCGCAGCGCGATGCCGGGAATGGAACCGATGTCAACGCCCTGGGCCCCATCCGAGAGACCGGCCCCGAGCCACGTGATGATCGACCCGCGGTGCCGCCGCTTCCCGTTGATCAGCACCATGGTGTGGTCGGACGCGAGCCCCCGCAGGTTCGCCGGGCGCGTGATCGTCGCCGCGTCGCTGATGGGCTCGACCCGGACGTTGTAGGATGGCACCACGGTGCGGAGCAGGAAGTCGATGTTCGTCTCCGCCTGGCTCGTGATCTCGGACACCGGGATCACGTCCACCGGCACCATCGACTCGGTCACCGTTCGCGGCTGCGCGCGGCTTCCGACGACCACCAGCTCTCCGAGGTTGATCGCCTGGAGTTCCAGCGAGAAGTCCTGGTTCGCGGTCTGACCGCTCACGACCGAGACCGTCTGCGTCTGAATGGCGTAACCGATGATCCGGACTTCGACCACATGGTCGCCGGCCGGGACATCGGAAATCGAATAGGCGCCGCCGGCACCCGAGCCCACCGATATGTCGAGCGCGGGGATCGCGACCCTCGCGCCGCTGAGGCCGGCGCCGGATTGGTTGGTGACCCTGCCCTCGATCGTCCCCTGGGCAAAGGCCGCCGCCGGCACCGCCAGAAAGGCAAGGGCCAGGAATGCACGTTTCAGCATACTCATCTCCTGAGGTTGGTTGTCTCAATTCCCGAAGTTTGTCGGTTCAAGCAGATCGGCTCTGAACTTCCCGTCCTCGAGGGCCCGAGCCGATGGGCCCGCGGGACGTCCGATGTCCGAAGATGCGCTAGAGCGGAGCCCAAGGCATCTCGATGGACCTCCACATGTGTGCGACCGGACTGTTGTCGTACCCGAGACCCTCCTTTGGCTGCTTGAAATGTCGCCCGATGATGTCGATGAACGGATCCAGCGAGACCTCCATGCCATCCTGGAAGGCATACGTGTCGTTCACGCAGATCATGCGAGCCGAAACATACAGCGGATGACCCTTCGCGTACTCCGCAGCCTGCTTGATGTAATCCGGCGGGATGTAATCCTCGCCGAAGATCCGGTTGTACAGCTCCGGGTATTCGTACCCGTACTCCTCGTCCGGGTAGAAGCGCAGCGCCCCATGATACCGGATGCCCCAGCTCACGTACTCCGGCACATACGGTTCGTAGAGCTGTGCGCCCCACCAGCCATGATCCACCTTGATCAGGTTCTGCACGGTGTCGTGGAGCAGGCCGGCGAGGACATTCTCCTCGGGCTGCCCGTCATTCAACGCGTGAGTCGCGCTCTGCAGGACATGACGGGCGGGCCAGAACCTCAGGCGGAAGAAATCTTCCAGCGTCGGATTCGCGGGCAGGGGTTCGAGGACCTCATCGCTGGGCCTGAACAGGTTGCCGGTTCCGCGCGGGGCGCGGACTTCCTGTCCGGCATCATGGTCGTCGTCGTGGTGGTGTTCGTCCGCGAACTCGGCTTCGGCCTCCGCCGCTTCCGCCAGCAGGTCGTTCTCGTCGAGGAGCCGCGGGTCGAGGTCTTCGGTCCGCGGAACGGGACCGTGGTGGTGATGATGGTCGTGGACGTGACCCGGATCCTCGCCGTCGAGGAGATCGCACATGTAGTGCTCCAGAGCCTCCGCCTTGTCCTCGGGCGTCATCACCGCGAGGGCACCGGCACCAACCGATGCAAGGAACCTTCTCCGGTCGATCTCCATGATTCCATCCCGGCGCTGGAGGTTACGCGACGGTTACACCCTCAAGTTGATTAAACGAGTGCGGGACCGCTAGTGGCGTGCCCGGAAATCCGCGAGCTACCGGGAGTGCCGTGACATTTCCGGACACGACACCGGATGTGGCGGTGGGGAGGGTCGCGCCAGGCCACGAAAAAAGGGGGCGTCCCATCCCGGACGCCCCCTCCCTTCTACGTGCCCCTCAACGCGATGCGCCATGCTGCCGGTGGGTCAGTAGGCCTGCTTGACCACGTTCTCGGCCTTGGGGCCCTTCGGTCCGTCGACGACATCGAGC
Source organism: Candidatus Palauibacter polyketidifaciens (assembly GCF_947581785.1). Classification (NCBI taxonomy): domain Bacteria; kingdom Pseudomonadati; phylum Gemmatimonadota; class Gemmatimonadia; order Candidatus Palauibacterales; family Candidatus Palauibacteraceae; genus Candidatus Palauibacter; species Candidatus Palauibacter polyketidifaciens. The sequence goes on from NZ_CANPVO010000018.1 coordinate 7,337, forward strand.
TCGACCTTCTCGCCTTCCGCCAGACTCCGAAAACCGTCCGCCTGGATCGCCGTGTGGTGAACGAAGACCTCCGCGGATCCATCATCGAGCGCGATGAACCCGAAGCCCTTCTGATCGTTGAACCACTTGACTGTGCCGCTTCTGCGCATGCCCGTGCTCCTGAAGGTATTGGTGTCGCCGAGAGTACGGGCCTTGCCGCACATGCCGACCACAATGCCGGCGAACCTGATCCGGTTCGCATTTTCCGGAGCCCAGAATACACAGCCAATTTGCGGTTGTCCATGCGCCGGGCGGGATGCGCCTACTTCCCCACAGAGAGGAAATCGCGAAGCCGGAGCTTCGTCTGGTGGTCCTGCATCCGCATGCCGCGCATGTTCTGGCCGCGAATATAGGTCCGCTGCCAGCCCTCTCGAACCGTCTCTTCATCCCGGGCGTGGAGGTCGTCAATGAACTGGGCTCTGGACTCGTTCCATTCCGTGTACTGCCGGGCGACGAGCCTGTCGTCCCACAGCTCTCGCGTGCGGGGGCGCGCGTTCTCGAGATAGTGCCGCGGCATGGGGAGGATCCGGCAGATGGGCTCTGCCTCGTCGAAGCGGATCCAATGCTTGGGCCGCGTGACCTTCCAGTTCATCGTGAACGAGAACGGGGCCCAGTCCGTCTCGATGATCCCGTCGAGCGGAACGATGCCGTCCTTGGGGAGGTTCGGGCAGCCTCGCGCCCAGAGGTTGTGGCCCTTCGTGGTGCGGAACAGGTAGCCGGGCGTGAACGTCACGACTCCGCTCCCGAAATGGCTCGAGATGGCCGGGTGCGGTTCGTCCTCCCAGCGAAAACGGATGGACTCCAACCCGACCCCGCCGTCCCAGCGAAGCCAGAACTTCGTCGGACAGAGCAGATCCCAGCCGGCCTGGTTCGCGATGAGGAGCGGCAGGCAGCGGTACGCGAAGCGGTCGGGCGTCTCGTCCATCCACTCGCGACGCTGGTCGCCCGTCTCGATCTCGAGGGCGGTGTCCGCGACCCGGAACGCCGTCAGTTCGATGCCGCGCGCGGATCGGGGCCGCGCCTTCGCCTTCTTCGCCACCGGGACGCCGTACGCGTTACCGCGCCGAGACGCGGTTCGCCGGCCCACCTCCACCGCCGCCCTCGATCGGATCGAAGAGCGACTTGCCCAGATCCAGAGGCACGAGCCGGCCGCCGATCTCCGCGACGCCCTGTATGCGGACCCAGCGGTCGAGAAGCGTCACCTGGAGCACGGTCTCGAACCCCGCGATCGTCGCCGAGGGGTCGATCTTCATCGTGATCCGCCGCGCATTGACGTCGTACTCCCACGAACCGTAGAGCCGGGTGTCGAGGGTCGTACCGCCCGACCCGAATCCGGTCAGCGTTATCCGTGAACTCAGGTTCTGGACAGACCCGAAGACGAGACGAACATCCGAGCCGGCGGGGAGAGGCTGGAAGTCGTCGGGAAGATCCGGCACCTCGCGCTGGAGGAGTTCGAGGGGCCGGTAGGCGCCGACGATGGTGTGATGGACCGTTCGGTATGCGGGCCCGTACGGATTGTTGTCCAGTTCGCACGCCGTCATGCCGCCGGCGAAGGTAGCGACCGTGGCCGCGCACACCATGTTCCGGACCCGCGGGTATCTCATGAAGCCTCCAGCACTGGTTTCGACCGGTCTGCCGCCGCCCCCCGGGCACGGCCGGGCCGGCCCGGGGGGGCGCGACACCCCTCTGATAAGAAACGCTACTACCTCTTGCGGGCAACCCGCCGTCCGCGCGTCGGGCGCCGGGAGGCCTGCTCGTCAGAGCGACATGGGTCCTCCGCCGCCGCCGATGGTTTCCGGGGTTCTCGGAGTCGGCTTGCCGAGATCCACGTGGATCAGCTGCCCATCGATTTCGCCCGCACCCTGGAGTCGAACCCAGCCGTCGAAGGACGTCGCGTGCAGGATCAGCTCGAACGCCGCCGTCGAGGCCGTGGCGGCCACGCTCAGCGCAACTTGCCGGGAGGACCGGTCATAGTCCCAGGAACCGTTCAGCCGCGCGTTCAGGCCGGTTTCTCCCGGTATCTGCGACGGCAGGATCACCCAGCCCGTGAGACTCCCGCTGGATCCGAAGACGAGCCGGAGGTCTCCCCCCGGGGGCAGCGCGCGGAAGTCGTCCGGCAGATTGCTTACGATCGAGAGGCTGGTGAGCGGGCGGTACGCCCCGACGAGATTGGACTGGGCGTCTTGCCACGCGGCGCCGTACGGGTTTCCGTCCCGTTCGCACGCGGCCGCGCCGGCCAGGAGGAGGGCGAGGGAGAGTATTGTTCGCGATCTCATGGTTGTCCTCGACGTGATGGGGGGACGCGAAGCCGCGGACTTTCCGCTGACGCGCCACCGGTTTCGAAGAAGCCGCCTACCCGCCCGGTGCGGCCGGGTTCCGCTCCCGCGGAGCGCGTCCCCGGCGTCCAGCGGTCCGTGCCGGGCGTTGCGCGGGATGTCCCCGGTTGGCAGGGTCTTGGCGAGGTCAACCGTGCGCCGACTGATACTCCAACCCGGTTCATTGCGAAATGCTCACGATACGCCCCATCCGCCGCGCGCTCGTGCCCGTCGACTCGGCGGCCGCGCACCGCGTCTCCGCGCTCAACTACGACGAGTTTCAGGGAGACCACGAGATCTGGGAAGCCATTCGGGACGCACCGGACTCGGTGCTGAGCGTCACCATGGCGCACTGCGCCGTGGCGAGCCCGGACCGGATCCTGAGGGGGGACTCGGAGGAGTCGCTCGCGCGGGCGCGCCGCAACTTCGAGCGCCTGTGCGGCTCCCCGCTCACGCACGAGGTGCAGAGGACCCTGTACATCTATGAGATCGTGGATCCGCAGCGCCCCGGCGTGCGCCAGATCGGCCTCGGGGGGCTGGCGCGCACGGCCCAGATCCGGACGGAGGCGACGGCGAACGGGCCGATTATCCGCAACGAGGGAGTCCGCCCGCCCAAGGCGAGGGGACGAGCACGGCTGATCGAGGCGACCGGCGCCATCATCGGGACCGTCAACAACGCGGTGCCCGACGCGTCGGGGGCGTTCGCGGCGGCCCTCGAGCGCCACGCCGATGGAACGGCGGTCGACTTCGAGGTGGAGGGACACCTCGGGACGACGCATCGCATCTGGCTCGTCTCGGAGCCGGGCGCCGTCACGCGCCTGCAGCGTCTCCTGGCGGGCGAGCCGGAAGCGTACGTGGCCGACGGGAACCACCGGAGCGCCGCCGCGGCCATGCTGGGACACGAGTCCTTTCTCGCGGTGTTCTTTCCGGCCGACCGGATGGGGATCTCCCCCTACAACCGGCTGGTCCGGCTCCCCGGCGATCGCGACGCGTCGGTGGAGTCGGCGCTGGCGCGCTCGTTCGACGTGGCGCCTGCGGGAGACGGGCCTCTGCAGCCGGACGAAACACACGTGGTCGGCGTGTACACGGCGGACGGAGGTTGGCGGCGCGCCTTGCCGCGGGCCGGCGTCTACGACGAGACGGACGCTGCGGCCTCCATCGACCACGATATCGTGCAGCGGACGCTCCTCGCGGATCTGGGCATCCCCGATGCGGCCGACGAGCGGCTCACCTTCGTCGGCGCCAACAGGGACGCGGCGTGGCTCGCGGCCGAAGTGGACGGGGGTCGCGCCGACCTGGCCGTCACACTGCCCGCAGTGACCATGGACCAGTTCGTCGCGGTCTGTCGGCAGCGCCGGATGATGCCGCCCAAGTCGACCTGGTTCGAGCCCAAGATCCGCAGCGGACTCGTCATGGCGCTCCTCGGCGACGACTGACCCCCGTCACGGTCTCGCGGAGCGCCGCGCGGTCGACCTTCCCCAGGTGCGTGCGGGGGAGCGCGTCCACGACGTGAACGGCGGCCGGCGCCTTGTACGACGCCAGGCGCGAAGCCACGAATGTCCGCAGCGTCGCCGCCAGTCCGGTGGCGTCGGAGTTCGCCCCGGCCGGTACGATCCAGGCCACCGGCTGCACGAGCCCGTCGCGGCCCGGGACGCCGACCACGGCCGCGTCCGCCACGGCCGCGTGCTGCAGCAGGCAGTCCTCCACTTCGCCGGGCGACAACCATTTCCCCTTCACCTTGAGCATGTCGTCGCCGCGCCCGCAGTAGCGGAAGACGCCCCGTTCGTCGCGGACGACCATATCTCCGGATACGTACCACTCGCCCCGGAACGCCTCCGCCGTCGCGTCCGCCCGCTGCCAGTAGCCCAGGGCCCGGGATCCCCCGCGGACCCGGAGCCAGCCCACTTCGCCATCCGGCAGCTCCCGGCCTTCGTCATCGCAGACCCGCACGTCGAACCCGGGGACGGCGCGGCCCAGGGTCCCGGGATGAACCTCCTCCGGGCGATTGCTCAGGAAGATGTGCCACATCTCCGCCGTCCCCAGTCCGTCCAGGAGCGGGACGCCCCACGTGTCCCGCCAGCGCCGGTGAAGCTCGGGCGGCAGCGCCTCGCCCGCCGAAGTCGCCAGGCGGAGGGAGGACAGGTCGCGGCCGGCGGCGTCCGGCTGCGCCACCATGAGCCGGATCATGGTGGGGACATTCACGAGTATCGTCGGGCGGAACGTCTCGATGCGATGGAAGAGGACCTCGGGCGTGCAGCGTTCCGGGAAGAGGGCCGCCGTCGCGCCGACCGAAAAGGGGAAGAAGAGGTTGGACCCGGTGGCGTATCCGAAGAACAGCTTGGGGACGGAGAGCGTGATGTCGTCCTCCGTCAGGCCCAGCACGCGCTTCCCGTAACACTCCGTCGTATTCGCGAACGAGGCGTGCGTCTGCACGACGCCTTTCGGGCGTCCCGTCGTTCCTCCGCTGAACAGCCAGAGGGCGGGATCGTGTCGGTGAGTGGGGAACGGATCCAGCGTCGCCGGTTGGCCGTGCAGACGCTCCCTGAACCGCGGCCGGTCCACAACGAACGTTTCGCGAGGGGCGGAGATCTCTTCGCCCCAGCGGAGCCCCTCCCCGTCATCCGCCGCGGATCCCGCTCCGGCATCGGCCACACCGGGCGACGCGGCTTCGCGGAAGGCGTCCGCGCGGCCGGAATCCACGAGCAGGACGGCGCCGCGCGTATAACGGAAGAAGTACGAGATCTCGTCGCGCCGAAGGTACGGGTTCAGCATGACGCCCACGGCGCCGATCCGCAGCGTCCCGAAGAGGGCGCCGACGAAGTCCGGTCCGTCCGGGAGCGCGATGAGGACCCGCTCCTCCGGCCGCACGCCGGCGCGGCGCAGGAGGTGACCGTAGCGGTTCGCGAGCGCGTCGACCTCGGCATAGGTCTTCTCGCCGCCATCGGTGAGGAGCGCGCGGCGGCCGCCCCACCCCTCCCGGATGCGGTCGCCGAGGAAATACTCGGCGATGTTGAAGCGCTCGGGCGGATCGAAGATCGGCTGCGGAACGGCGGCTCGCATCGGGCTCCGTCGGCGAGGGTCTTCCGGGCGGTCCGGGGTCGGGTTCGGGTTTCGCAGGGTATGTCCGGCCCGGCGCGTCTACAACCGACGCCAGCCTCCCGGACTTGCGCCCCTCCCCGGCACGGCGTAGCGAGATTCCATGACTCTGTACAGGCTGTCGGACCTCACCTGGGAGGAGTTCGGGGCGCTCGACCTCGATCGAACGGTCGCCATCCTGCCCGTGGGAGCTACCGAAGCGCACGGCCCCCATCTGCCTCTCGACACCGACGTCATCATCGCGGAAGCGATGGCGGAAGCCGGCGCCCGGCGACTCTCGGCTCGCGGTCTGGAGACCGTGCTCCTCGACGGCCTCCGGTACACGCCCGCCGCCTTCGCCGCGAACTTCCCCGGCACCATCGATATCGGGACCGCGACATTCACCGCCCTCGTCGTCGATATCGCCGCCAGCCTGGGCCGGGCCGGGATCGCTACGCTGGCGATCGCGAACGCACACTTCGACCCCGCTCACGTCGAGACGCTTCGGGCGGCGGCCGCGGCGGTCGGCGAGGGGGACGCCATTCGCGTCGTATTTCCGGACGTCACGCGCCGGCCGTGGGGAAGCCGGCTGACGGAGGAGTTCCGAAGCGGGGCGTGTCACGCCGGGCAGTACGAGGGTTCGATCGTTCTCGCCCGTAGCCCCGGGTGCGTGCGCATGGAAATAATGCGCGAACTGGAGGACAATCCGGTCTCCCTCTCCGCCGCGATCGGGGCCGGACTCGGAGACTTCGCGGAAGCGGGGGGGACGCGGGCCTACTTCGGTTATCCGTCGCAGGCGACGGCGGAAGAGGGACGTGCTACGATTGAGACGCTCGGAGACATCCTCGCGGAAGCGGTGAGCGCAGCCCTGGAAGAGGAGAAAGAGTCGTGAGTCTCGCCGGACGTGGCGCTCTCATCACGGGCGGGGGACGCGGCATCGGGGCCGCGACCGCCCGCACGCTGGCGGACCGGGGCGTCCGACTCGTCCTCGCGGCGCGGAGCACGCCGGAGATCGAGGCCGTCGCCGCCGAGCTTCGGGACCGCGGCGGAGAGGCGTGGGCGGCGACGTGCGACGTGTCGGACCCGGCGAGCGTGGAAGCCCTGTGCCGCGAGGCCGCGAATCGGCTCGGAGCCGTGGACATCCTCGTGAACAACGCCGGCGTGGCGAGTTCCGCCCCGGTCGTGAAGCTCGCGCTGGAGGAATGGGAACGGCTGTGGCGCATCAACGCGACCGGCGCGCTCCTCGCAATGCAGGGCGTGCTGCCGGGCATGGTGGAACGCGGCTGGGGCCGGATCGTGAACGTGGCCTCGGTCGCCGCGTTGCGGGGAGGGCGCTACATGGGGGGCTACGCCGCGTCGAAGCATGCCCTTGTCGGACTCACGCGCTCTGCCGCGGCCGAAGTGGCGCGAGCCGGGGTCACGGTGAACGCGGTCTGTCCCGGCTACGTCGACACGCCGATGACGGATGCGACGATAGAGAACATCGTGAAGCGAACGGACATGGAGGAGACCGACGCCGTCGAGGCGATTCTCGCGACGACGCCGCAGCGGCGGCTCATCGCCCCCGGGGAGGTCGCGGCGTCCATCGCGTTCCTGTGCGAAGATGAAGCGCTGAGCATCAACGGCCAGACCGTCGTGCTGGACGGCGGCGCCACATCGGCCCTCCAGTGACGTGTCGGGGAACGCCCGCATGAGCGCCGATGGCGGGGCCGATGCCCGCACCGACCCGTTCGAGGTCCTGAATCCGGCCGCGCTGGGCGAGCCGCAGGGCTGGAATCACGGACTCCTCGCGCCTCGCGGAGGGCGGGTGCTGTTCGTCGCCGGGCAAACCGCGACCGGCCCGGGCGGAGACATCGAGACGCCGGACTTCGCCGCACAGTTCGCGCTCGCGCTCGATCGCGTGCTGGCGGTCATCCGGGCGGCCGGCGGAGAACCTTCGCACATCGGACGCATGACCATCTACGTTACGGATCTCGCCGCCTACCGGGACGCGCGTTCCGAACTCGGGGCGGCGTGGCGCGCCCGGCTGGGCCGACACTATCCCGCCATGTCGCTCGTCGAGGTCGGCGGGCTAGTCGATGTCGGCGCGCAGGTCGAGATCGAAGCGACCGCCGTCGTGCCGTGACGCCGCACCACTCCCTGGAAGGAAGCGCGCCGTGCCTCTGAACCCGACTTCATTCCTGTACGAGGTCGATGCCGCGACCTCCGTCGCGACGATCACGCTGAACCGTCCCGAACGGCGCAACGCCCTGACCTTCGAGATCTACGACGAACTCCGAACCACCTTCCGCGCGCTCGACCGGGAACCGGGGGTCCGCGCGGTCGTGATCACGGGGTCCGGCACCGCCTTCTGCACGGGCGGAGATGTGCGGGACATCATCGGACCGCTCCTCGAGATGGACTCCGGCGAACTGCTGGAATTTGCGCAGATGACGTGCGACCTGATCGCCGCCATGCGGGAGTGCGGCAAGCCCGTCGTCGGCGCCCTGAACGGAACGGTGGCGGGGGCCGGGGCCGTGATCGCGACCGCCTGCGATGTGCGGATCGCGGCGGAATCCGCGAAGATCGCCTACCTGTTCACCCGGGTCGGGCTTTCGGGCGCCGACATGGGCATCGCCTGGCTCCTGCCGCGCATCATCGGTCTCGGGCGGGCGACGGAGCTTCTGATGACGGGCGACTTTCTCGACGCGCGGGAGGCGCTTCGTCTCGGACTGTACAATCGTGTCGTACCCGCTGGCGAAGCGCTCGCCGCGGGAACCGAGTGGGCGGCGCGGCTGGCGGCGGGACCCTCCTCCGCGCTGTCCGTCACCAAGCGCGCTCTGGAGAAGGAGGCGCACATGACGCTGCGCGACGCGCTCGCCGAGGAGGCCCGCTTGCAGGCCGCCTGCATGGAGGACCCGAACTTCCGCGAGGGCTTCCGGGCCTTCGTCGAGAAGCGGGCCGCGGTGTTCTCGTGATCGACCTCCATCCCGTCCGCGCCTTTCTCGAACCGGGGCACTTCGAACTCGGTGAGGGCCTCGGGCGCTATGCGGCCGCGGAGTTCGCCGAACACGCGCATCGGGACGACGATGATCTCGCCCGACGGTACGCACGGGAGATCTGCGCGTCCCTCGGGCGGGGCGGCTGGCTGAAGGCGATCGCCCGGCAGGACTTCCGGGCCTGTTCCGTGATTCGCGAGACGCTCGCCTTCTACTCGCCGCTCGCGGACGCGATGTTCGCACTCCAGGCATTGGGCTCGACCCCGATCGCGCTGGCCGGCGACGAGAGGCAGCGGCGACTGTGGCTCGACCGCGCCGTCCGGGGGCGAGCCGTGGCCGCCTTCGCGATGAGCGAGCCGGAGGCCGGGTCCGATGTCGCCGCCATGCGCACGACCGCCGTCCGGGACGGGAACGATTACGTCCTCAACGGCGTGAAGACGTTCATCTCGAACGCGGGGATCGCGGACTTCTACCTCCTGTTCGCGGTCACCGACCCCGGCGAGGGCGTGGATGGGATCTCCGCCTTCCTCCTCCCGGCGGATACGAAGGGGTTCCGCTTCGTGCGGCCGCTTGTGATGGCCGACCCCCACCCGCTGGGCGAGATCGCGCTGGAGGACTGCCGACTGCCGGCCAAGGCCCGTGTCGGAGGCGAGGGTGAAGGGTACAAGCTCGGGCTCGCGACGCTCGACCGTCTCCGCCCCACCGTCGGAGCCGCTGCGTGCGGGATGGCGGGCCGCGCGCTGCACGAGGCGCTCCACCACGCTCTCTCGCGGCGGCAGTTCGGACGGGCGCTCGCCGATTTCCAGATCACGCAGGAGAAGGTGGGACGCATGGGCACCGACCTCACCGCCGCGCGGCTCCTCGTATACCGGGCGGCGTGGGAGCGCGACGGCGGGGCGGACCGCACCGACCTCGAGGCCGCGATGGCCAAGTCCTTCGCGACCGAGATCGCGCAGGGGGTGGTGGACGACGCCGTGCAGATCCTCGGCGGACGCGGCGTGCTGGCGGACCACCCGGTCGACCGGCTGTATCGCTCCGTGAGAGCCCTCCGCATCTACGAGGGCGCGACGGAGATCCAGCGTCTCATCATCGCGCGTCATCTGCTCGACGCCGCGCGCGCCGAGGGCGACCCCTGAGGATCGTCTGCGTCGGAGGCGGGCCCGCCGGCCTGTACTTCGCGATCCTGATGAAGCGCTCGGATCCGGCGCACGACGTCATCGTCCTCGAGCGCAACCGCCCCGGCGACACCTACGGATTCGGCGTCGTCTTCTCCGACGCGACGCTGGAGGAACTCGCCGCCGCGGACCGCGAGAGCTACGAGGCGATCACGCGGTCCTTCCACCACTGGGACGACATCGACATCCACTACCGGGGCCACCGGCTCACGTCGACCGGCCACGGGTTCAGCGGCCTCGCCCGCACCACCCTTCTCGAGATCCTGGAGGCGCGAGCGCGCGAACTCGGTGTCGATCTGAGGTGCGGCGTGGAAGTCGAGTCGGAGGAGGCGTACGCCGACGCCGATCTCGTGCTCGCCGCGGATGGAGTGAACAGCCGCATGCGGGACCGATACGCCCGCGCGTTCGGCCCCCGCGTCGATCTCCGTCCGAACCGGTTCGTGTGGCTCGGCACGACGAAGCCCTTCCCCGCCTTCACCTTCCATTTTCGTGAGACCACACACGGTCTGTGGCGCGTGCACGCGTACCAGTACCGGCCCGGCGGCGCCGGGGAGGAAGCCGTCTCCACCTTCATCGTCGAGGCGACCGAGGCGACGTGGCGCGCCGCCGGCATGGACGCCGGGTCCGAAGAGGAGACCGTCGCCTTCCTCGAGGACACCTTCCGCGAGGAGCTGGACTCCCATCGACTCGTCGCGAACCGCTCGATCTGGCGGGGCTTCCCGACCGTGCGGAACCGGTCTTGGCGCCACGGCAACATCGTGCTCGTCGGCGACGCCGCGCACTCGGCCCACTTCTCCATCGGGTCGGGCACCCGGCTCGCGATGATCGATGCGATCTCGCTCCACGAATCGCTCCTCGCCCACGATCTCGCCGTCGCTCCCGCGCTGGAGGCCTACGAGACGGCCCGCCGGCCGGAGGTCGAGAGCGTGCAGAGGGCGGCCCAGGCGAGCCTCGAGTGGTTCGAGGGGACGGAGCGTTTCCTGGAGACGGAACCCGTGCAGTTCGCCTTCAACCTCATCACGCGCAGCCTCCGGATCACCCACTCCAACCTCGCGCTGCGCGACCCGGAGTTCACCGCGCGCGTCGACCGCTGGTTCGCGGAGCGGGCCGCGGCGGATGCGGCGACGGGAGCCGGGAGGCCTCCCCCCGGGAGCGTCGCGTCCGGTCCGGCTCCTCCTCCGCTCCTCGCCCCGTTCCGTCTCCGGGAACTCGAGTTGAAGAACCGGGTCGTCGTCTCAGCCATGTGTCAGTACTCGGCGGAGGACGGCACGCCGGACGACTGGCACCTGGTGAACCTCGGCAGCCGTGCGATCGGCGGCGCCGGACTCGTGATGTCGGAGATGACGGACGTGAGCCGCGAAGGACGTATCTCGCTGGGCTGCACGGGGATGTACGCTCCCGCGCACGTGGGCGCGTGGAAGCGGATCGTCGATTTCGTCCACCGCCACTCCGAGGCGGCGATCGGGATGCAGCTCGGCCACGCGGGACGGAAGGCGTCCACGCGGCTGTCCTGGGAGGGCGACAACGAACCGCTGGAAGAGGGCGGCTGGCCCATCATGGCCGCTTCTCCCGTGTCCTGGTTCGAGCACAGCCCGGTTCCGCGCGAAATGACTCGGCGGGACATGGACCGGGTGACGGCCGAGTTCCGTCGCGCGGCCGAGATGTCCGAGGAGGCCGGGTTCGACCTGCTGGAGATTCACTTCGCGCACGGCTACCTGCTCGCCAGCTTCATCTCTCCTCTCACGAACCTCCGTGAGGACGAGTACGGGGGAGACGCGGACGGGCAGCTTCGCTTCCCGCTCGAGGTGCTCGCGGCGGTGCGAGCCGTGTGGCCAGCGGAGAAGCCGATTTCCGTCCGGATCTCCGCGGTGGACTGGGCGGAGGGCGGGATGACGCCGGACGGGGCCGTCGAGGTCGCGCGCCGCCTGAGGGATGCGGGCGTGGACATCATCGACGTCTCGGCGGGGCAGACCGTCCCCTGGCAGGAGCCGGTCTACGGCCGCCAGTACCAGACCCCCTTCTCGGACCGCATCCGGCACGAGGCGGCAATCGCGACCATGGCCGTGGGCAACATCTCCTCCTTCATGGACGTGAACACGATCCTCGCGGCGGGGCGTGCGGACCTCTGCTGTCTCGCCCGCGCACACCTCTGGGACCCATACTGGACCCGGCACGCAGCCTACGCTTCAGGGGCGCCGATCCCCTGGCCTCCGCAGTATTCGTCGCTGGATGGCTACACGCCGCGCTTCGAGTGGGGGTACTGAGGACCGGCCGCCGAAGGGAGATCCATGGCGCACGGGAAATACCTGACCTATGCCGGATATCTGCACCTCGACGAGTTGCTGTCGCTCCAGCGGGAGCAGTCGGGCGAGGGCGGGGACCCCGAGCACGATGAGATGCTGTTCATCATCATCCATCAGGTGTACGAGCTGTGGTTCAAGCAGCTCCTGCACGAGCTCGAGTTCGCGCGCGACCGGATGGGCGCGGACGACATGCCGCGGCTGCTGCACACCATGGGGCGCATCCTCACGATCCTGAAGGTGCAGGTCCATCAACTCGACATCCTGGAGACGATGCGGCCGCTGGAGTTCCTCGCCTTCCGGCAGCGGCTGGAAGAGGCGAGCGGCCTGCAGTCGTACCAGTTCCGGGAACTCGAATTCATTCTCGGCCACAAGCGGCGGGACGTGTTCGACCGATACCCGGAGGGAAGCGACGCGCGCCGGCGGCTCGACTCCCGCTACGGGGAGCCGTCGCTCTGGGCCGCCTTCCTCCGGTTCCTCCACGCGCACGGGTACGCGATCCCGGCGGAGGACCTGGAGCGGGACGTCACGGCACCGACCGAGCCGTCCGCGGGCGTGCGGGCCGCCCTCATCCGGTTGTACCGGGAGGATCCGCAGCTCGTCCAGCTGTGCGAGCGCTTCGTGGATCTCGACGAGGGACTCCAGGAGTGGCGCTACCGGCACGTGAAGATGGTGGAGCGCACGATCGGGGCGCGGCCCGGGACCGGCCAGACGGGGGGCGCCGCCTACCTCAGGAAGTCGCTGAACCGCCCGGTGTTTCCCGACCTGTGGGCGATCCGCACCGACCTGTGACCGGACACCACACCCGTCTGGCGCCGGAGGATCTGTACCGGGAGCCGAACGCGCTCGCTCCGCACTATTCCCGCTTCCGGGTCGCGGAGCGGCTGCTCCTCACCGGACATTCGCACCAGGCGTGGCCCGACTGCGGATTCGCGGGACAGCTCCGGGCCTGGGAGGACGCAGCCCGCCTCGTGGACGGGAAGTGGGAGGAGGCGTTCGCCCGCGGGAACCGGGTCCGCGCCGGGTACGCCGAACTCCTCGGACGCCCGGGGCGCCCGGACGAAGGGGACTATGCGCTGGGCTCGAACACGCACGAACTCGTGGTCCGCTTTCTCTCCGCCCTGCCGCTGCGCGCGCGGCCCCGGCTCGTGACGACGGCGGGGGAGTTCCACTCCATCCGGCGCCAGCTCGACCGCCTGGAGGAGGAGGGACCGACCATCGTTCGCGTGCCCGTGGACCCGATCGACTCGCTCTCCGAGCGGCTCCGTCTCGCGACAGACGACGAGACGGCCGGCGTGCTGGTCTCCGCCGTCCTCTACCGCGACGCCCGTATCGTCGGCGGGCTGGACCGCGTGGCGGAACGCTGCGAAGAAGTAGGGTGCCACCTCCTCGTGGACGCCTATCACGCGCTGAACGCGATCCCCTTCGACCTCTCGAAGCTGGGGCTCGAAGGCGCGTTCGTCGTGGGGGGCGGGTACAAGTACTGTCAGCTCGGTGAGGGGAACTGCTTCCTGCGCGTACCTCCGGACTGCGGGCTGCGCCCCGCGGTCACGGGGTGGTTCGCGGAGTTCTCGGCGCTGCACGGGGCGGAGGACGAGGGGCGGGTAAGCTACGGGTCGGGGGCGGAGCGGTTCGCGGGCAGCACGTACGATCCGACGAGTCACTACCGGGCGGCCGAGGTGTTCGACTTCTTCCGCGAGCGGGGACTCGCGCCGGCGTTTCTGCGCGCGGTGAGCCGGCACCAGATGGACCGCCTCGCGCGAGGCTTCGACGGGCTCGACGCGGACCCGGAACTCGTGGACCGCGACCGGGAGACGCCGCCCGATGCGGTGGGCGGCTTCCTCGCGCTCCGGACGCCGCGGGCACGCGACTTCCACGAGGCGCTCGCGGCTCGGGGCGTGGCGACGGACTACCGCGACGATCTGCTGCGGCTCGGCCCGGCCCCCTATCTCAGCGACCGTCAACTGGACGACGCGGTCGCCGCTCTGGGAGAGGTGGCGGCCGGGTTCCAGGCCGTGTCCCGGCGCTAGTCGGATCCGGCGGCGCGCCGCACGGCCCAGGCCAGGTCGGCCCGGCTGTCCACGCCGCGGACCATCGCCTCGAGGTCGCCGAGCCGCTTCAGTTGTTCGGGCGAGACGGTTCGCACCCGCAATCGATCGAGGAAGCTCATCATCGAGGGAGACGGGGCGCCGGACGCGGCGGAGCGCGCAAGGAGCCGCGCGGCGAGCCGGCCAACCCCGCGCCGATAGGCGGCGCACAACGGCTGGGCCCGGCCGCGCGCGCGCGGCACGACGGCGTCCAGCTCCGGGTCGTTCGCGAGTTCGCCGCTCAGGCGGTCGACGAGGTCCGGCGTGACGAAGGGGAGGTCGCCCGCCAGCACGACGCAGATCGCGCCCCGCGCCGCATCAAGCCCGGAGGCCACGCCGGCGAGCGGGCCGAGGTCGGGCACCGGGTCGGGCACAGCGACGAGGGCGCGGCCCTGCGGGCTCCGGAACGCGACCGAGCCGGGTGGGCCCGCGCTATCCGAGTCGGATTCCCAGCCTTCCGCGGCGAGGGCGCGCCGGAAGGGCGGAACCTCGCGCACCGCGAGGACCACGTCCGAGATCTGCTCAGTGGCTTCCAGGATCCGCGACAGCACGGTGCGGCCGTCGATCTCGACCAGAGGCTTGTCGCGGCCGAGGCGGCGTGAACGCCCGCCGGCCACGATCACGAGCGACCGGTCCGGCCCGCTCACGCCCCGGGATCCCCTCCGGGCCCTGCCGCCTTCACCCCGGGCGGCACGCCCAGATCCACCAGCAACGCGGCCACGCGCCGGCGGATGTCATCCCTGACCGCCCGGAACTCGTCCGGGGGCAGGTCCTTCGGGTCCTTCACCTCCCAGTCCTCCCGCCGCCGCGCGGGCACGTGCGGACACGCGTCGCCGCACCCCATCGTGACGACCGCATCGAACGGCCCGGGCGGCACGTCGTCCAGCCCCTCCGACCGGTGGACGCCGAGATCGTAGCCCAACTCCGCCATGGACTCGATCGCCCGCGGGTTCACGACGCCTGAAGGCCGCGAGCCCCCGCTCGACGCCTCCACGCCGGCACCCGCCAGCATGCGGGCGAATGCCTCCGCGATCTGGCTGCGGCAGGAGTTCTCCACGCAGACGAAAAGGAGCCGCGGGCGCGTCATGGTCAGGTCCGCCGCACCGATCCCCGCTCGCGCCCGCGGCGCTCAGCCGCCGAGGACGTTGAACTGCCGGCTGAACTTGACGATCAGCGAGCGGCCCTGCGGCCCGTGCAGGTCCTGGATCCCCTGGATGTCGTTGTAGACGATGAACAGGCCGGTCCCCGCCGTGTTGAGCCATCCGAAGCGCACGTTGGCGGAGAAGGTGTCGAGCTGGGTCGAGTACTGAACGAGCGACTGCAGGTAGATCCGCGGCGTGAAGAAGTAGCCCAAGTTCACCCCGGCCAGCGTGGCGACGAAATCCCCTTCCTCCAACGTCACGTTGTTGTAGTCGAGCCGCAGCGACGTACTGAACGAGGAGCCCGGCCGCACGGTCAACGTCCCGTTCAGGCTGCGGCGCGAACCCGACAGGAACTGGCCGATGTTCGCCCCGCTGCGGAAGGAGACCTTCGCCGATTCGTTCGTCCAGAAACGGAGCTGCGTCTCCCACCCGTCGTAGGTCCCCGCGGGCACGATGATGTCCGTTCCGGGCATCGGGAACGGCTCGTACAGCCCCTCCCGGTTCCAGTTCATGCCGGTGTGGGCCTCCATCCCGTCGTTGAACTCCCAGTGGTTGTCGATGTGGAGCCGGGCCGACTCCTCGAACCCCCGCGTCACCCCGGTCTTGTCGCTCCGGAAGGTGAAGTAGGAGATGTGCGGGCGGATCTCGCGGAAGGTCTCCTCCGGATGGATGTTGTACATGAGGAAGAGTTGGTAGTACTTGTGGCCCGTCCGCCGCAGGAAGCCCACTTCGGGGTTGAAGTTCTCGCCGAAGTGCTGATACTGGAGGTTCCCCCGCCACTTGCGGGTCGTGAGACCGAAGGTCGCGTCGAACGCCCCGTCCGCGTCCGTCAGACCGGGAGTCGCCGTCCTCGCCCCCCACGCCGTCAACGTCCACGCCTCCCCCAGTCCCAGCTGTCCATCCACCGCCCAGGTCCGGTTGTAGTCGCCGGACGCGCTCCCGTCGCGGTTGATGAAGGCCCCGCCGATCCGCGACCGGTTCGGCAGTTCACGGGCCACGCGGGCGACCGAGTACGCGTTCGCCCCCTGGACGCCCTCGATCCCGTCCGTCCCGATGTGGAGCATCCCGACGTTGAACCCGGCCGCGCGCCCGGAGACGCGGGCGCCGCCGGTGATCGGGACCTGCCGTCCGTTGGCGATGCCGATGCGGCGGCTGAAGAAGAGATCCGCCCCGCCACCGCCGACTGCGAAGAAACCCGCGTTCTCGAGGAAGAAGGGGCGTTTTTCCGGGAATAGCAGGCTGAAGCGCGTCAGGTTGACCTGCTGGTCGTCGACCTCCACCTGAGCGAAGTCCGTGTTGTACGTCGCGTCGAGCGTCAATCCACGCGTAAGCTGGAGCTTGGCCTCGCCGCCGAAATCGTAGTTCTGCTCGAACGCCGTCTGCCCGCCCGCGTAGTCGCGCGCCGTCGCACCGAGCATGTACGGCGTGACCGAGCCGAGACGCCGGAATGGAAGCTCGAGCCCCGTCAGGTTCCCCGCGTAGTTGAGCCGGTAGAGGTTGAACTCGCGGGGGACCGCGGACCAGAAGGATTCCTCGTTCCGGCGCCGGATCTGACGGGCGACGTTGAAGCCCCAGGTCGGATCGGTCCCGTAGCGGAGCGTGTTGAAGGGAATCCGAAACTCGGCGTACCAGCCCTCGCCGTCGCGGCTCGTCGCGACGTTCCAGGAGCCATCCCAGTTCTTGTTGAAGCCTCCGCCGGCGCCCGACTGCATCCGCCGCTGGGTGTTGAAGCCGCCCCCTAGGAAGAAGCCGCCGCCGCGGCCTTCGTTGGCGACCTGTCCATCGTACTCGATACCCGCCGGCGTCGTCCCGAACACGAACGCGTTCTGGTCGTCGTGGTACGTATCGAAGGCGAGCAGCACGTGGTCCGCCTCGGACACCTCGGCGTCCCGGATCCGGTCCCCGGAGATAATCCCCGCCGGGTCTTCGTCGAGAGCCCACACACCCACGTAGATCGCCTCGTCGTCGAACACCATGCGCACTTCGGTCCGTTCGGACGCCGGCTGCCCGTCGAAGGGTTCGCGCTGGATGAAGTCCGTCATCACCGGAGCCCCGTCCCAGGCCGCATCGTCCAGGACGCCATCGATGGCGGGCGCCTGCGCCGCGCGCACCGCGAGGCCTTCGAGCGTAGAGGGCGATACCCCTTCCGGTTCGCGCTGCCCCGGACCGTCCTGCGCGCGCAACTCCGGCGCCGGCACGAACAGGACGATGAGACAGGCGATACCGAAGCCGAGTCGACAGCCGAGTCGATGGCAGGGTAGACCATGGGTTTTTCGGAAGCTCATATCGCGAACACCTCGAAGGATGGATCTGCGCGTACCGGGACTGGAAGATAACGCTGAGTCAACACGTACCGGTGCCACACAGTTGCAACCGTGCGTCGCCAATCGGTATGTTCAGATATATGGACACTGTTCAATCTCGTCTCGGATTCTTCCGTAAAGATGTTCAGGGCTTGTCGCTGCGCGATTTTCGGAGCCGCGTCAACGCGGAGTTGCCCGAGCGCGCTCGCGTGAGCCTCGGCACGCTCTCGAACTACGAACGGGACGGCGGCGGGTCCCCGAGGGCGGGCCCGCGGGCCGAGTTTCTTGCGGCGCTGAAACGAGCCTTCCCTCCCCTTCGACTCGAATGGCTGATCCTGGGCGACGGAGAGCCGACGACGATCGCCGAGCGGCTCGCCGCGCCCGAGGGCCTCGAGACGAAGGCGGCGTCAGCGACGGGGGAAGGTCCCTCCTTCGCCGTCCGGGTCCTGGCGCGCTACCCCGACCTCGAGCTGCTCTCGCCGGAAGCGTCGGCCCTGTTCATGGCCGCGCTGACGCGGCTTGCCATGGGCGAACCCAGGCTCGCGCTGGATGAGGGGGACCTGATCGAGCTGGCGGGCGACCTGCGCTGGCTCCTCCTCCTTCCGCCGGGAGCGTGGGGGTTCCGCCACGCGCCGCCTTACCGGGCGTTCTCCGACTACGCCGTCGCAATGCTGCACGCGCTGAGCCGGCTCATGCCCGAGAGCGGGGAGGGCGATCCGATCTCGGACCACCCGGCCTCGATTCTCCCCCGGCTGCGCCGATTTCGGACGGTCGGTTTCTAGACGCGGGAGGGGCGCGTAGATTCCTCGCCGGGTCTTCGTCGCGGTTGGGGCGGGGAGGTTGCGGAAGGCGAAGGCGGAGTCGTGGCGAGTCTCCCGAGCCCGGAGACCCGGCACTCAACTCTTCCTGAATATCTGGACATACATGGCAACCCCTATCGACCAGACTGACGACCTGGAGCGCGCCCTCAGCGCCCTCGCCCGCCCGGAATGGCGGGACCTCCAGGCCGAGGACCTCCTCGCGATGTATCGCGTGATGTACACGTCGAGGACGATCGACGACCGCGAAATCGCGATGAAGCGGCAGAACCGCATCTTCTTCCAGATCTCCGGCGCCGGACACGAGGCGCTCCTCGTCGCGGCGGGCCGCGCACTCAAACCCGGCCACGACTGGTTCTTCACCTACTACCGCGACCGCGCGCTCTGCCTCGAACTCGGCATGTCGCCTTACGAGATGTTCCTCGGCGCCGTCGGGGCGGAGGAGGATCCATCGACGGGCGGACGGCAGATGCCGGCGCACTTCGGTTCCCGGGCGCTGCACATCGTCACGCCTTCGAGTCCGACGGGCACCCAGTTCAACCAGGCGGTGGGGTGCGCGGAGGGCATCGCTCGCGCCCGGACCGCCGGCCTCGACGACCTCGATGCGGTCGCCCCGCACGTGGAAGCGGATGAGATCGTGCTCGTGTGCACGGGCGATGGCACGACCTCGGAAGGAGAGTTCTGGGAGGCGATGAACACCGCCTCCAACCTGCAGCTTCCCATCCTCTTCCTCGTGGAGGACAACGGATATGCGATCTCCGTGCCGGTGGAGGTCAACACCGCCGGAGGCAGCATCTCGAGTCTCGTGCGGAACTTCCCCAACCTCCACGTAGAAGAGGTCGACGGAACGGATCCGCTCGAGAGCTATGTCGTGATGCGGCGCGCGGCGCGATACGTGCGGTCCGGCCGGGGTCCGGCGCTCGTTCACGCACAGGTCACCCGGCCCTACAGCCACTCGATGTCCGACGATGAGCGGCTCTACAAGTCCGACAGCGAGCGGGAACTCGAATCCGCACGCGACCCGCTCGTCACCTTCGCCGATTATATCGTTCGGGAAGGCGTGATCGAGGCCGACGAACTCGAATCGCTCAAGGCGGAGATCAAGGCCGACGTCGCAGACGCCGCGGACCGGGCCATGGCCCGACCGCAGCCGGCCCCCGAGACCGTCTACACCCACGTGTACTCGCACGACGTCGATCCCCGGTCGAGCGCCTTCGAGACGGAGGCCCGCCCCGAGCCCGAGGGGAATCCGAAGACGATGGTCGACCTGCTCAACGCGTGCATCCGCGACGAGATGCGGCGCGATCCGCGGATCGTCGTGTTCGGGCAGGATGTGGCGGACGCGAGCCGCGAGGAGCTCCTGGATGAGGTCAAGGGCAAGGGCGGCGTCTTCAAGGTGACGCACGGCCTGCAGCGCGAGTTCGGGTCGCTTCGGGTGTACAACGCGCCCCTCGCGGAGGCGAACATCGTCGGACGCGCCGCGGGTCTCGCCGTGCGCGGGCTGAAGCCGGTCGCCGAGGTCCAGTTCTTCGACTACATCTGGCCCGCCTACCACCAGTTCCGGAACGAAGTCGCGACCTTCCGCTGGCGCTCCGCGGGACGCTGGAAGTGCCCGCTCGTCATCCGGACTACGTACGGCGGCTACATCACGGGCGGCGCGATGTACCATTCGCAGACGGGCGCCTCGCTCTTCACGCACACGCCCGGCATGCACGTGATCTGCCCCTCGAACGCGGAGGACGCGAACGGGCTCCTGCGGACGGCAATCCGGTGCGACGACCCGGTGCTCTTCCTCGAACACAAGCACCTCTACCGGCAGACGTACAACAAGGGGATCTATCCGGGCCCCGAGTACATGATCCCGTTCGGCAAGGCCGCGTTCGTCGCGGAGGGGGACGACCTCACGATCGTCACGTACGGCGCGATGGTCGAGCGCACGCGCAAGGCGCTCGCGAAGCTGGAACGCGCGGGAGAGCCGGTGCGCGCGGACCTGATCGACCTGCGGTCTCTGAACCCGGTCGACATGGATTCCATCCGCCGTTCCGTAATGAAGACGAACCGCGTGCTCGTGGCCTACGAGGACGCGAAATCGTGGGGCTACGGGGCGGAGATCTCGGCCCGCCTGGCCGACGAACTGTTCGAGTGGCTCGACGCGCCGATCCGGCGGATCACCTCGACGGACACCTTCATCGGCTACGCGCCCTCGCTCGAGAACGCGTCCCTGCCGCAGGTCGACGACATCGCCGAAGCGATCGTGGAACTCGCCACCTGGTAGCGGATCATGCGCCCCCCTCGGGAGCCGCGGGCGGTCCGCCCGACCTGAGCTCTTCGAGCGCCTCCAGGCTGCGGGGCCAGTCCTTCCCCAGCAGCCGGGAGAGGGCCCGGTCCGCGAGCACCTTCCCGCCGGTCTGGCAGGCGGCGCAGTAGTTCGTTTCGTTGTCCGCGTAGCGGATCCGCTGCACCGGAGCCGCGCAGGCCGGACACGGACGCCCGTACTTCCCGTGTACCGCCATCGCGTCGTGGAACGCGGTCACCTTCTCCGGGAACTTCCCCGCCAGCTCGTCGCGCAGCCGCCTCGTCCACTCCTCGAGCGTGCGGCGCGTGGCGTCATGAAGCCGGCCGATCTCCTCATCGTCCAGCCGGCTCGTCCACTTGATCGGGGACAGCTTCGCCCGGTGCAGGATCTCGTCGGAATACGCGTTGCCGATGCCCGAGAAGAGCCGCGGGTCCGTGAGCGCGCGCTTGAGCGTGTGGTTGCGTGCGGTGAGCGTCTCGCGGAAGAGGGCCGCGTCCGCGGTCACGGGGTCGATGCCGCCGGGGTCGTGCCGGGCGAGAGCCTCCGCACCCTTCACAACGTGGAGTGACGCCCGCTTCTTCGTCCCGGCCTCCGTGAGCAGGAGGCTCCCGTCGACGAAATCGAAGGCGGCGAGACCGAGCCGACGCGGGATCTTCACGCCGGGATCCCGCCACCGGAGCCGCCCCGCGATCATGAGGTGGAGGACGAGCCACAGTTCCGGTTCGTCTTCCCGGTCATCCGGGGCGGCGAGTCCGATCGCGATTCGCTTCCCCAGCCGGCGCAGCGCCACAACCTCGCGTCCGTGCGCGTCCGTCAGGGGCGGATCGACGCTCCGGAGCAGGAAGGGACTGCCGAGCCGCACCCGCTCCAGCGTACGCCCGAGGAGACGCGCTTCGAGCCCCTCCAGGTAAATCGTGATGTCGGGCAGTTCGGGCATGGGCGCCGCCTGGCGAAAAACCCCGGGTACGGCTAGCCGCCGCGGCCCGAGCCGGATGCGTGGCCGTGGCCGCGCCCCTGGGCAACTTCGTTCGGTTTCTCGAGGGTATTGCGAAGATCCTGGACGTAGTCCGGGTGCGCGCGGCTGAACGCGGGCCAGTCCTCATCCGCGGCGATGATGATGCCGCCGACCGCGCCCATCCCACCGTCCGGCGCCGGGTGCCCGAGCGGATTCGAGTACTGGACGGAGATGCGGTAGACGTGGTCCTTCCGGATCCGCACGCCCCCGCGCCACCAGAGCCGGCTCGTCGGCACGCCGACCGTGCGGCCTTCGCCGTCCACCTCGGGCCCCGCCTCCCAGATCACCTTGCCCGCCGTGACATCCTCGAGCCGAATCCACTCCCCGTAGTCGTGCAGGTGCCCGCCGATGCCGAGGATTCGCCCGTCCACGGCGGGGCTGCCCTCCCAGCTCCGCCCGTGCGTCCCGGGCGGAAGCGGAAACTCCTTCTCGCCGACCGGGCCCATCACGTCGAGATAGAACGGATAGACGTCCACGGGCTCGACGAAGCCCGGATCCTCGAACGGCGTGTACGGAAGCCGGACGTGCAGGAAGGCCTCGCCGTGCGACGCGTCGGGGAGCGGGGCGAACATCGCGCTCACAAGGACCCGGGTGCCCGGCGCGAGGGGAACGCCCAGCACGCCGGGCAGAAGCTCGCTCTTCGTCTCGCGGCCCGCAGCGAGGATCCGGCGCGGGACCGCGGAGAAGAGTTCGCGGTTGTCGGGGTCGATGACGTTCACGTGATGGAGGAGCCGGTCGGGGAGCGGGTTGCCCGCCCGGTCCCTCATCCGCCACGAGAAGCCGTGCATCCAGCCGGCGACGGGCAGCTCCGCGAGTTGCACCGGGGGCCGGAGGTGCGGACCGCCGGCCGGCAGCGACACGGGGCCGACGACGATCTCGAACTCGCGCTCGGCCGCGTGCACCCGCACGTCGATGAGCGGGCTCGCGGCAGGCAGGCGCGGCGGGTCCGGGTCGCCGGCGTGCGCCGAAGCTCCGTGTGCGTGCTGCTGCGCGGCGGGGGTGTCCGGCGTCTGAACATGCGGCGCGGGCTCGCGCGACGAGAGCGGGTGCGGCAACAGCAGGAGGCCGAGGCTCATGATGCGCGGCACCGACAGGCCGCGCGGACACCGGTGCCACACCGCGGCGGCTCGCCTCAGGGGTCGGACTCGAGGCTCACGCCCGGGATCAGTCGGGCGGCGGAACGTCGAAGTAGGTGTAGTTCTTCGCGGTGAAGGCGTCATACTGCTCCGGCACTTCGTCGTCCGGATAGATCGCCTCCACAGGGCACTCGGGCACGCAGGCGCCGCAGTCGATGCACTCCTCGGGATGGATGTAGTACTGATCCTCTCCCTCGTAGATGCAGTCGACGGGGCACACGTCCACGCAGGATGCATCCTTCTCGCTCATGCATGGTTCGGTGATGATGTAGGTCATGCGCGGGAACATACCGGGGGTCCGAAGGCTGAGCAATTCCGCAACGCCGCCCGCGGGAGCGGGGCGCATCGGGTTGGTCCGTCGCGCAACAGCCGGTATCTTGGAGGGTTCCGGGCGGACGGGATGCGGACGTGTCGGCCGGGTTCGCGGGAACGGCGAATACGGCGCGGATCACACAGCGAGAAGGCGGCGACGTTGAAGCCACTCGAGGTCATACAGGGAGGGAGCACGGCCGATTCCTGGCCTTCGCGGAAGCCGCGATGGCTCAAGGTGCGCGCGCCCGGAGGCCCCAACTATCAGCGCCTCAAGGAACTGATGAGAGGGCTGGAACTCAGCTCGGTCTGCGAGGAGGCGCAGTGCCCCAACATCGGCGAGTGCTGGGAGGCGGGCACGGCGACGTTCCTCATCATGGGCGACGTGTGCACGCGCAACTGCCCCTACTGCGCGATCGCGCACGGCCGGCCGGAGGAACTCGACGAGGACGAGCCGCGGCGGGTCGCGGAGGCCATCGAGCGGCTGCAACTCAACCACTGCGTCATCACGTCCGTCGACCGCGATGACCTCCCCGACGGCGGCGCCTGGATCTTCGCCGAAATGATCCGCGAGATCCGGTTGCGCCGTCCCGAGTGTTCGATCGAGGTCCTGACGCCGGACTTCCAGGGGAATCCCGAGGCGATCCGCACGGTGATCGCCGCGAGGCCGGAGATCTTCAACCACAACATGGAGACCGTGCGCCGGTTGCACCGGGTCGCCCGGCCGGGCGGCCGCTACGACCGCTCCCTGAACGTCCTGACGACGGGCCGGCAGTTGGACGACCAGGTCCTCATCAAGACGGGGATCATGCTCGGGCTGGGGGAGACGGCCGCCGACATCGACGAGTTCATGGGAGACGCGCTCGAAGCCGGCGTACAGATCCTCACCCTGGGCCAGTACCTGAGGCCATCGCCGGACCATCTTCCGATCGACCGCTACGTGTCCCCGGAGGAGTTCATGAACTGGAAGGAGATCGGGGAATCGCGGGGGTTCCTGCACGTCGAGAGCGGGCCGCTGGTGCGGTCCAGCTATCACGCGCGCGAGCAGGTGGTCGAACTGCGCCGGCGGGTCGCGGCGCTGGCGGCGGGATGAGCGCGGCGAACGCGGACCGGTCCACGGCCACGGTCTCCGACGCTCCGGCGGCGGGAGCCCCCGGCGGGGAATCGAGCGAAGACCCCGACGCCTTCCTCGGACTCTCGACGGAGGAATGCGTCGGACTCCTCCGTGAGATGATCATCGAGCGCCGGTTCGAGGAGAAGGCGGCGGAGGTCTACCAGGTCGGCAAGATCGGCGGCTTCTGCCACCTCTACATCGGGCAGGAGGCGGTCTCCGCAGGATCGATCTCGCCGCTGCGGGACGACGACTACGTGGTCACCGCGTACCGCGACCACGCGCAGGCGATCGCGCGCGGGATGACGCCGAACGCCGTCATGGCCGAACTCTATGGACGGGCGGACGGCTGCTCGAAGGGCTTCGGCGGCTCGATGCACATGTTCGACAAGACGCTCAACTTCATGGGCGGGCACGGCATCGTCGGGAGCCACCTGCCGCTCGCGGTCGGGGTCGGCTACACGATCCGGTACCGGGGCGGAGACCAGGTCTGCCTCTGCTTCTTCGGAGATTCGGTCGTCAACATCGGCGCGTTCCACGAGTCGATGAACATGGCGGCGCGCTGGAAGCTGCCCGTCATCTTCCTCCTCGAGAACAACCGGTACGGGATGGGGACCGATTTCCGGCGCGTGGCCGCGGTGAAGGAACTGAAGGACCGCGGCCGGGCGTACGAGGGCCTCACCTCGCTCGATGTGGACGGCATGGACGTGCTGGCGGTCCGCCAGGCCGTGGAGGAGGCGATCGAGCGGGGACGGAACGAGAAGACGCCCAGCTTCATCGAGGCGCGCTGCTTCCGCTACATGGGCCACTCGATGGCGGACCCGATGCACGGGACGTACCGGACGCGCGAGGAAGTCGAGAAGTGGCGGTCGGATGACCCGATCCTCTCCTTCACCCGGCAACTCATGGACGCGGGGCGGCTGACGGAGGAGGAGTACCAGGCGATCGACCGCGAGGCGAAGGAGATCGCCGAGGAGTCCGCGGCCTTTGCGGACCGGAGCCCCTTCCCCGATTCGGACGCGCTCTATCGCTACGTGTATTCGGACGGGTACCCGGACGACATGCGGCGGCGCGACGCGTGGCGGAAGGAGCTGCGCTGATGGCCGTCCTCACGTATCGGGAAGCGCTGAACGACGCCCTCCGGGAGGAGATGGAGCGCGACGACTCGATCTTCATCATCGGCGAGGAGGTCGGGGAGTACGACGGCGCCTACAAGGTCACGAAGGGGCTGCTCGAGCAGTTCGGGGAATGGCGCGTCCGGGACGCCCCCATCGCCGAACTGGGGTTCGCGGGGCTCGGCGTGGGCGCGGCGATGGCGGGCCTGCGGCCGATCGTCGAGTTCATGACGTGGAACTTCGCCCTGCTCGCGATCGACGAGGTCGTGAACGCGGCGGCGAAGATGTTCCAGATGTCGGGCGGACAGTACAACGTCCCCATCGTCTTCCGGGGACCGGGCGGCGCGGCGCTCCAGCTCGCGGCGCAGCACTCGCAGTCGCCGGAGCCCTGGTACAGCTACGTACCCGGGCTGAAGGTGATCGCGCCCGCCACGGCGAAGGACGCGAAGGGGCTCCTGAAGAGCGCGGTCCGCGACAACGACCCCGTCGTGTTCATCGAGAGCGAGATCATGTACAACCTCGTCCGGGATGAGGTGCCGGAGGAGGAATATCTGATCCCGATCGGCAAGGCCGAGGTGAAGCGCGAGGGGTCGGACGTGACCGTCGTGTGCCACTCGAAGATGGTGCACCAGGCGCTCGCGGCGGCCCGCGCCCTGGAGAAGGAAGACATCGATGTCGAGGTCCTGGACCTGCGCACCGTGCGTCCGCTGGACGTGGACGCAGTCGTGGCGTCGGTGAAGAAGACCAACCGGGCCGTGGTCGCGGAGGAGGGGTGGCCGATGTGCAACGTCGGGGCCCAAGTCGTCGATGACATTCAGCGCGAGGCCTTCGATTCGCTGGACGCGCCGGTGGCGCGCGTGAACGGGCTGGATGTGCCCATGCCCTACGCGAAGAACCTCGAGAAGCTCGCAACTCCGAACGCGGACCATGTGGCGGCGGCGGTGCGCCACGTGTGCTACGCGGACTAGCCCCCGGGACGCCGACCGATATGCCTACGAGAGTCGTGATGGCGCAGCTGAGCCCGACGATGGAGGAGGGCAAGCTCATCGAGTGGAAGGTCGCCGAAGGCGATGCCGTGGCGCAGGGGGATGTCGTCGCGGAGATCGAGACGGACAAGGCGAACATGGACGTCGAGGCGCTCGGCGGCGGCGTGCTGCGCAAGATCGTCGTGCCGGCGGGCGCCACGGTCCCGGTGGGCGCGCTCATCGGCGTGATCGCCGAGCCCGACGAGTCGATCGACGACATGCTCGCGGAGGCGCAGGCGGCCGACGGCACCGGGACGGCGGAAGGTCCGGCCGGGGAGCCTGCCGCGCCCGCCGCCGAGCCGGAGCCCGCGGAGCCGGTCGAGGTCGCGGCGGAGCCGGCAGGGGCCGACCCGGCCGGGGCGGCGACCGGGGCCGGCGCGGCTACTGCCGCCAGGGGCCGCATCAAGGCCTCGCCCGTCGCGCGGCGGATGGCCGCGGAGAGCGGGATCGCGCTGGCCGGCCTCGCCGGATCCGGGCCGGGCGGCCGGATCGTCAAGGCCGACGTCGAGGCCGCGCTGGCCGCCGGCGCCCCGGGCATCGCCCCGGCGCCCGCGCCCGCGCCGCCCACGGCGCCCGGTCCTCCGGCGCCCGTGCCGCCGGCACCCGTGCCGCCGGCGCCCGCACCGATCCCTCCCGGGCTGGAGGACCGGGTCGAAGAGGCGAGCCAGATGCGGAAGGCGATCGCGCGCCGGCTTGGCCAGTCGATCGGGCCTGTCCCCCACTTCTTCCTCACGACCGAGGTCGACATGGGCCGGGCGCTCGAGTTGCGCGCCGACCTCAACGCTCGCTTCGCGGACGGCAAGATCGGGGTGACGGACCTGCTCCTGAAGGCGACCGCGGAGGCCCTGAACCGTCACCCGGCGGTCAACGCGTCGTGGGAGGAGAACGCGATCCGCTACCACGGCGCGGTCCACCTCGGCATCGCGGTGGCGCTCGACGAAGGCCTCATCACGCCGGTGCTGCGCGACGCGGGCCGCAAGGGGCTGCGACAGATCTCGGTCGAGGCGCGCGACCTCATCGCCCGGGCGCGGGCGCGGAAGCTCGCGCCGGAGGAATACCAGGGCGGGACCTTCTCGGTCAGCAACCTCGGCATGTTCGAGATCGACCAGTTCACGGCGATCATCAACCCGCCGGAAGCCGGCATCCTCGCCATCGGCCAGACGGTCGAGAAGCCCGTCGCGGTGGACGGCCAGGTCGTCGTCCGCAAGCGGATGCGGGTGACGATGTCGTGCGATCACCGCGTCATCGACGGCGCCACGGGCGCGGCGTTCCTCGGCACCTTCAAGGCGATGCTCGAGAACCCGCTCGAGATGATCCTCTAGCGGCCATGGCCTCCTCCAGGGCCACGGGCCTCTTCCAGCGGCCATGGGCTGCTCTAACCCTCCAGGAACAGAGAGAGTGAAGGGATAGATGTCGGAGACATACGACGTCGTCGTAGTCGGGGCCGGACCGGCCGGCTACGTATGCGCGATCCGGGCCGCGCAACTCGGCCTCCGGACGGCCTGCGTCGAGAGCGGGTCGTACGAGGGCGGCCTCGGCGGCACCTGCCTCAACTGGGGCTGCATTCCCGCCAAGGCGCTGCTCGAGAGCGCCGCGCTCGCGCACAACCTCCAGCACCACGGCGCCCGCATGGGCGTGAAGCCGGTCGAAGTGGAGTACGACTTCCCTGCGGCCGTGAAGCGCAGCCGCATCATCACCCGGAAGCTCACCGCTGGCGTCAAATACCTGCTCGGGAAGAACAAGGTCGACATCGCGCAGGGCCGCGGCCGGCTGGCGGGGGCGGGCCGCGTCGCCGTGGAGACGGAGGACGGCGAAACCCGGGAGATCGCGACCCGGAATGTCGTGTTCGCGACCGGCTCCGTGATGAAGACCTTCCCCGGCTTCGAACTGGACAGCGAGAAGGTGATCGGCAGCCGGGAAGCGCTGGGTCTCCAGGAACTCCCGGCGAAGATGGCGATCGTCGGGGCCGGATTCGTGGGCGTCGAGTTCGCCGACGTCTTCAACGCCTTCGGAGTCGACGTCACGCTGATCGAGGCGCTCGACACGCTCGTGCCCTTCGAGGACCCCGAGATCGGCAAGGCGCTCGAACGCTCGTTCAGGAAGCGGGGCATCCGCAACCTCACGAACACCCGCGTCAAGCACCTGGACCGTGACGCGAGCCCGATGGTCCTCACGGTCGTGAACCCGGACGGCAGCGAGACCGCCGAGGAGACGGATCTCGTGCTCATGGCCGTCGGACGGCGGCCCGTGAGCGAGAATCTCGGCCTCGAGAAGAACGGGGTCGCCGTGGAGGACGGCTTCATCCGGATCGACGAGTGGTGCCGGACGAACCAGCCCGGCGTCTACGCGATCGGGGATGTGGCCGGGCAGCCGATGCTGGCGCACGTCGGGTCGCACGAGGGCATCGTCGCCGCCGAGCATATCGCGGGCGTGGCCAAGCACCCCATGACGTACGGGAACATCCCGTCCGTCGGGTACTGCCACCCCGAAGTCGCCTCGATCGGCATGTCCGTGGCGCAGGCCGAGGAGGCGGGCCACGAGGTCGTCACCGGCAAGTACCCGCTCGGAGCGCACGGACGCGCGCTGACGGCCGAATCCGCGGACGGGTTCGTGAAGATCGTGGCGGACGCCAAGTACGGCGAAGTGCTGGGCGTCCACATGATCGGTCACAACGTGAGCGAACTCGTGGCGGAGGTCGGCATGGCGCGCGAACTGGAAGCCACGCTGGACGAGATCGTGCGGCACTCGCACGCACACCCCAGCATGGCCGAGGCCGTGATGGAGGCCGCGTTCGCCGCGCTCGGGCGTTCCATCCACATGTAGGCTGGCGGGGCAGGCGGAGACAGGTGGAGCTTCGATGAGCGGGGAGCGGCAACTCCGGGTGGTCGACCTCGGCCGCCGCGAGTACCGGGAGGTGCTCGAGCTGCAGCGCTCCATCGCCCGCTGGCGCCGGAGTTCCCCGCCGGACCACGACCTCCTGCTCCTCGTCGAACACCTGCCGGTCCTCACCTTCGGGCGGGGATCGAGGGAGGACGTCACGCCCCCCGACCCGGCATGGCTCGCCGAGGCGGGGCTGGATCTGGTCGAGATCGAGCGCGGCGGCGACCTCACGTATCACGGCCCCGGCCAGCTCGTGGGCTATCCGATCCTCGACCTCCGCGCGCACCGGAAGGACCTCCACTGGTATCTGCGCCGCATCGAAGAGGTGCTGCTGCGCGTCCTGGCCGAGTGCGGCCTTCCCGCCTTCCGGGTCGCTTCGTACACGGGCGTGTGGACGGGTTCTCCACCCGCCGGGAGCCTCGAGACGATCGAGGAGGACGGGTTCGGGACGGTCGCCGCCGGACGCGCGGAGGCGCTCATCGGGGCCGGCGCGATCCGCAAGGTCGCATCGATCGGCGTGCACGCGAGCCGCTGGATCACCTCGCACGGCTTCGCGCTCAACGTGACGCCCGAGCCTCTCCTGAACTTCCGCGGGATCGTCGCGTGCGGCATCCACGGCGTCCGCATGACGAGCCTCGCCTCCGAGGGCGCCTCCCTCACCCTGGAAGAGGCCGGCGAAGCCGTCGTGCGCGCCTTCCCCGCCGCGTTCCCGAACCTCGCGCCGTCACCGGTGCCGGCAGCCGGCCTGCGCATCTGACGTTCCCGAGGGAATGTACTCCACGCGATACCCCACGCAGTTGCCCATCGTCCTTGAACACGGCCCGACCGACCCACGCGGCTCGGCGTCGGGCTTGAGCCCGGCCGCGCGGCGCTGAGCGCTTCCATGTAACGTCTGGCCGCCTCGCCGCATATGAGGGATAAGGGTGCCCCACCATGTTTCCCGCACGATCGAAGCCGACGCGAGTCTGGAGCCTGGAGTTGTACGATGGCCGCATCAGACGTGACGCAGAGACACCATGCAGCCTGAGGCGCGCGGGCGGGGGCGCTCGCAGCCCCTCTCCTTGCGCCTGAGAGGGGCTGCAGGAAACAGCGCCGGGCGCGATCAACCACACAGATCGCCCGTTCGCGAGAGTGGGACAATTCCGATCTACTCTGGCACAAGGAGGAAAGCATGCTGAAGCGTGCGAAGATGGCCGCGCTCGCGGCGATGATTGCCGTGGCGTCACTCGCCGTACCGGTTCCCCACGCCCCCACAGGACCGGCACAAGTTGTCGCCGAGGAATCGGCCTTGAAGGTGTTTTTGATACCGCCCTTCGGATTTATCTGCTTCTGGTCGTGCGGTGACAACTTGTTGTGCTGCCGAATCGTCATCGAGTAAGGCGCGTGCCGGGGGTCCGGTACGTGTGAAGGGACGTAAACACCAGCAAGGAGTAGGGTCATGCGCGGACGAGGACGACGTATCACACGGAAGAACATGCTAGCGGCGTTTGCGCTGGCGATCGTAGCGAGCTTCGCTCTGCCTTTCACGGCATCGCCCGACCGCACTTACGCCAGCGTGTCGGCACAGCTTGTTCTTCAAGCCCGCAAGATTCCTTTCATACCCGTCTGGATTTGTCTAGGCACGTGTGACGGCGGGCAGTGCTGCTACATCGGCCCGGCGTAAGACGGGAGCATACCATGAACGCGCCCGGTTCACGCTGCATGCGAGGGGTGTTCCCGCTTATTGCTTTCGTGACGGTCGCATGTGCCGAAGATCCCGCACCACGCGTCTCGGCGGAACCGGTGGTGGACATGGAGGCGTTCGAGGAAGCGTTCGAGGTGGTGCGTGTGGTGACCTTGGAGGAGACCGACGATGTAATATCGGTCACACCTAGGATCGTCGCCGACGGCCAGGATGGCTTGATCATAGTGGAACCGCAGGAGTCACAGGTTAGGGAGTACGGTCGCGATGGCACGCTCCGGGCCGTACATGGCCGGGCGGGCGGAGGACCGGGCGAGTTCCAGATGCCCATCTCGGCACGCCGTACGTCGGACGGTACGCTCGTCGTGCCGGACATCATGCTAGGTCGTCTGACGTTCCTCGGTGCGGACACGCTGGTCGACGCTGCGCCGGTGGCCATGCTGCTTGATGCGCATGACCTAGGAGGCGGAGAGCTTCTCTTGACAGGCATGGGGAACCAGTCGGCCGACCGCCCGCGTTTCCTTCACATATGGGACATGGAGGCCGACCGCATCGAGCGCAGCTTCTTCCCCATGGGTATCTCGGACCGGGATCGGCCCACGGCCAGCGCCTTCGCGTCGGCCAGCGCTTCTTTGGTCGGTGACACCATTTGGGCTGTGTGGTCCCTGTCCGATACGGTCTACCAGTACAGCTTGGGCGGTGACCTGTTATCCGCCATCCCTATCCCGCTCGTTCGACCACGTGCGGCGCTACCTAGCTTCGCCCGCCAGATCGACGTGTCGGAAGCGGGCACCGCATTGGACTCGGTTTCGCAAGTGTCCCGCGTATTAGTTGCTGAGGGCGACGGGCTGGCCGTTACCGTAGCGCACATGCGCGGCATCGAATACGAGTGGGATCTGGTGGTCATGGACCGCGACGGCACACCGCGAGTGCAGCTACGCGCCGCACCGAGGCTACTTCTTGTGGACCGTGACGAGTTTTGGTTCTCCGACCCGCAGGGTCTACAGCCCAACCGCATTCTAGTCGCCCGGCGAAGGGATGCACCATGAAGAACGTTTCCCTTCTTGCCGCGCTGTTCCTGTGCGTGGCATGCCGCCCACCGGGACCGACGGTTGTAGGTGACGCCGCCCCCGTAGCGGTCGCTACGGACCGCCCTGCGGTCGTGTGGGCGTTCAATGCAGACCGGTGTCTTAGCTGTACCCTTACGGACCCTTCTCGCATCCTGCGTGGCATTCAGCACCGTCACGGGGACGCCGTGGACTTCGTGGTCGTTGCCATCACCGCTGACCGCGAACGCGACGAAGCACTCGTGGACGCGTTCTTGCGGACGGCACGGCTGTCGGCCCGCGTTGAGTTACAAAGCGCGATGGCGTTCACGATGGCCTTTGGCCTAGGTGGACCCGAACCGGCGGTCTACGTGGCCGACGCAGGCCGTGTGGTAGCGGTTTACGGCGAGGATCTGGAAGGTTTGTCGGATCAAGTAGCTTCGCTCGTGACCCCGGACCTCGTGGAGGGAAAGACGTAGGTTTGCTAGAATCCCGTCAGGAGCGACGATTAGCCGACGAGATCGAGCAGGGCGAGAGCAAGCCGCTGGAGCGCCTGTACAAGGCGTATTCGAAGGAGTTGTACAACATCGCGTATCGCTTCACCGGGTCGACGGCGGATGCTCGCGATGCCCTACATGACGTGTTCTGTCGGCTCCCCGAGGCTCTGCGGAGCTATGATCGGAGGCGCCCGCTCGGGCCGTGGCTCCGTGCTGTGACGGCTAACGCTGCGCTGGAGCGACTTCGGCGGGAGCGTCGTCGAAACGAAGTCTCCCTATCGGACGAATCGGTTAGCGGGGCGCTGGCTGGGGGGACCCCCGCCATAGATTCAATCGTGCTGGAAGAAGCGCTGTCCTCGCTCTCGGACGGATTGCGGCACGTGATCGTCCTGAAGGAACTCGCCGGTTATTCGCACCGGGAGATTGGCAAGCTGCTGGGAATAACGCCCGCAGCCTCACGGGTGCGGCTATGCAGGGCACGAGCGACCCTCCGTGCCATGTTCGAGGAGTAGGGGACTGTACGATGTCAACCGACAGACGAAACGAACACCTCGACGATCTGACCCTGAGCCGCTTCGCGGACGGCGAGTTATCTGTGCGTTCTTCTCGCCGCGTCCGGTCGCATCTTCGATCGTGCGAAGCGTGTCGCGAAGAAGTCCAGTTTATTCGCACCTTGAGCGCTGCGATCCGGAGCATTCCCTCTCCGAAGCCGCCGGACGAGTTGTTCGACGATCTCTTCCGCCAGGAGCCAGACGGTGCGGCGGTCGTCCAATTCCGGGCTCCGCAGCGGCGGTGGAGCGCGCTTTCCCGAGTTCCGTTCCTGTCGGCATGGGCCGTTCTGCCGGTGCTGATCGCGGTCGTTCTGGCGCTCGCGGTTGGAACCGACCGGGTGATGGCCGGCTCGAGCTCGCTGAGCCTTCAATGGGAAGAGCCGGATGAGCTGGCGCTCCAGTATGAGACGGTCTCGTTCGCTGCAGAATCCCGCCTTCGCGCCAGGCTGCGCTACTGGGTCCCAGACTCGCTACGCTACGGCCAGACCGCGTCGGGATACGCCGTGGTCGAACTCTCCGGGCGGGGACCAGGTGTCTTCTCCGGCGCCGTGGACCTGCCGCCCGGCACCGCCTACGCCGTCGCCGCTGTCGAAGACCTGGCTGGAACCTACATCGACACCGACTTCGGCCGGCTCTGGGAATACCTTGAGACAGAAGAGCGGGAACGACCTACCTTGCAGGCGCGGCGCCACCAACTGCTGGCAACTTCCGAATTGAGCGCGGCCAGAACGGCAGCGGTCGCAGAGGAGGCAGCCGCACAGTTCCCCGAGCAGCCCGAGTTCCGGGTCTGGCAGTTGTTGTTCGCGCAGGGGGCGGTTCCACCCGAATCGCGGGATTCTCTCCTACGGGAACACGCCGCGCGCCTCGTGGCGATGGACCGGCTGGCTCGGGAAGGGAATCCCGACCCGGTGGAACTCGATGCTCTCCATCGCTACTCGGCGCTACTCGGGCGGCCGGACTTGGCGAGCTACTGGTCGGACCAGCTGATGAGCCTGTACCCGCAACACGAAGCGGCGGTGCTGCTCCGCCTGCAAGCGATCGCCCGTTCCTCCATGACGACTCGAAGAAAGCTGGAGGCTCTCGAGGAGAGCTGGACGAGTGTGAGGGTGCCGATCACCGCGCAGATCGGACTCCGGCTCGCCCTCGAACTTGCAGAGCCCGACGTCGTCGGGATATGGCTGGATCGCCACTCGCGAGCCTCGGTGTTTCGTGACCTGACGTACGACGCTGAGCTTGCCCGGGATCTGATGGCCGTACCCAAGCTGGCGTCACTCGCCGAAGTGTGGATCCTCGACCGGCTCGCCGATGGAGACCATCAACTGGAACCGGACCGGCCGCTGGATCAAGCCCGTCGGAACTTTCGAGCCGCGCGGAGCCGACTCCGCGCACAGCTCAACATCGACCTCGCCAATCTCCGACTCGTGCGAGGGCAGCTACGTGGGGCGCTCGAGGCGGCGGACAGGGCCGTTGAACAGACTTGGAGTTCCGAGGTCTTTCTCGAGGCGGCCGAGATCCATCGGGCTGCCGGCTCCGATCTCCGCGCCGCTGAATTGTTGTCGTTCGCTCAGGTGGACCCGATCACGCCCTCGAGTTCCCGTCCACGCACCGATCCGCCTGGGGGACTCCCCAGCCCTTCGGAGGGGGAACTGGCGACAGCTCGGGCGACCATGTACAACCGTGTCACGGCCACATTGCTCGACGAACACGTCGACCTCAATGCGCACATCCGGTTCGCGACGGGCACCGAGACGACGCTCCGCGATGCTGCGGGCGGGAGTCCCGTCGTAGTGGTGTACGCAGTACGACCCGACTTCGTAGCCGACGAAGCGTTAGCACTGCTGGACGCGAACCTGGAGCGGTTAGGTTCGGCCGGCGTGCAGGTTCTCCGCATAGCCCAGCAGACAGCCCCGGCCCCGTTGGAACGATCCGGCTTCGACTCACGCTTCCATTACGACGTGCGATACGAAGCCTGGGACAATCTTCGGGCGTGGCGCGAGGTCCAATACTTCGTGTTGGATTCGGGCCGAATCCGCCACCGCGGCGCGGATCTTGGAGAGGCCCTCCGCGTCTCTCTCGTGCTCTCGACACGAGCCGTCGCGTCCGATTGATGTAGTCACTCACCGAAAGGACCCAGAAACATGACTTGTAAGCGCTTGCTGACAGCCGCCGTGATCGCCCTCGTCACCGCGATCATCCCCGTCACAAACGAGACCAGCGCCGCATTTGGCGTGGAATTGTCGACCGCTGCCTGCGCGGAAGCGGGTTGTGGATACGTGACCTGGGTGGACTGCATCTGTCCCGACATTCAGATGCCCAACCGTAGCCCGCAATGCGACGAGTAGTCTCTGGTGGTATGAGCAGGGCGTTGGCCAAATGGACCGTCGGCGGGGTCATCGCGGTCGTGATCTGCGCGCTGGGGCTGGTCCGGTCAACGGGGGAGGAGGCGAGGCCAGCGGTCCCGGTACGTCCGACTCTCGTCCCCGAAGTCGTGTACTCTGACGACTCGCTGGGCTGGGTCGTCGACCTCGGGCTGGCAGGTGGGCGCCTCGTGGGCATCGACGCGTTGCTGGACCCCAGTGTGCATGTCTTCGATCTCGGGAGCCTGGAGCGTCTGGCTTCCTACGGGCGGCGCGGCGACGGACCGGGCGAATTCAAGGACCCCGAACAGATCGTGCCGGGAGGCACGGACTCGCCCGATGAGGTGTGGATTCTGGACGGCGTCCACCAACGACTGACGCGGCTATCCCTCGACGAGATCGTAACGGGATCCCTTGTCGAGCCCGAAACGTTCCAGATGGACGGCCCGAACGCCGGGTCGCTGGTCCGTGCCCCCGACAGCCACTGGTTCGCCGGTGGCTGGATCACCGGAGGCCGGGTGGCGCGGTACCGGCCTGATCGAAGCTACGATCGCACGATCCTCGGCTTTCCCGCGGGAGCCGCAGCGCCCGGAATGACACTCCTTCAAGCGTACGAAAGCCGTGTTGTAGCGGACCCCGCCGGGGGCAGGCTGGCGGCGGCTACGCTCCTTGGAGGACTCCTCGAGATCTTCGACTACGATGGCGCGTCCATCGCGCAGGCCGCTGTCCCGGACGCCTTTCAGCCGACGTGGCGACAGGGACGATCGCGGGGCGGAAGGGCCGTCATGTCCCTGGGACCGGAGACGCGCTACGGATTCACGGATCTGGTCGCGACGGAGCGTCGCGTTTACGGCCTCTTCTCGGGACGTAGCGTGGCTGAGCCCGGAACACCTTGGGCCACGACGCAAGTTCAGCTCTACTCTTGGGACGGCGCCTACCTTGGAACACTGCAACTCGGCCGAGCTGCGGAGGCGATCACGGTGGACGCTTCCGACACCTGGCTCTACGCGAGCGGACCCGATCCCGAGCCGTGGGTCGGACGGTTTCGGCTGCCGAAACCATAGCAACGCACGTTCAACGCTAAACAACTATAGCGGGACTACGCTCAAGACTCTCCCACTGGTCGTCACCGGAAAAGCCACTGGCGTGACGAACGTCCCCATTACGCCAGTCGCGAGTTCATAAAGGAGGATAGGTCGGTCGATCTTCCACTCCTGGATCACCCACCGGTCAGGGGCGATCATGCCGAATCGGAGCCAGCCGCGGAAGCGGGACTCCAGGATTCTGGTTCGGGCAAACCTTGGGCGCGGAAAGCGCGATTGGATGTCCGCCCTCAGAGCTGGCTCCAGGTGTCGCCGCAGGAAGGGGCCCAGCGAGACGTACCGGAACTCGAGCTCCCGCGGTTCGACGGCCATGGTATCGATCCACAGGACACCCGACACTTCAACGACCTCACGTCCTGGCCGGGGCTCGAACGCCAGCCCAGCCGTGCCCTCATCCTCGGCCTCGGTCGTACTCAGGCAATGCGTCGCAAGGAAGCCCGGAGACACCAGGGCGTCTCCGTCCGGGACGTAGAAGGTGGTCAACGTATCGTTGATGGCCTCGGCGTATCCGTGCGTCGCGAGGTATCCGGGCGAAGCGTTATACAGAGATCTTGACTGAACGACGGCTGTGGTGTCGTACCCGTACAGGAACTGCCCGCGCCTCCACTCCTTGATCGGTCGTACGATTCGCATCCTCAGGTGACCGATGTCTTCGGTGTGCGAGACGGAAGCGAGGATGGGGACGACCGATTCGTAGAGGTCGAACGCACGCTGCCGCTCCTCGGGCGTCGTCGGACAGTCGGTCTGCTCCGTGACCATCAGCTCCGGGAGCGGTATCGGCTGCACCGGGATCTCGAGGCGCAGGGGGCCGGTCGCCTGGGCTGAGTCGATGCGGATCGGGCCGGAGGTCCACGAATCGTAGCCGATGCGCGACACCCGCACGCGGTACGTGCCCGGAGGCGGCGACGGCAGGCTGAACGCGCCGCTGACGTTCGACAGCGTCTCCCACACGACGACGCCGTCGAGACCATCGAGCGACACGACCGCCCCGTCCACCGGCGCGCCGTCGCCCTCGGACACGAGGACGCCCGCCAGCCGCGGGCCCGGCTCCTGCGCGGCGACCGGAACCGCCGCCATGCCAGCCGCGAAGAAGACTGCAAACGAGCCCACGTTCATCAACTTAAGGTCGTGTGTCAGGGATTCCTCCAAGGGAAACCGTGAGCCGGAAGCGGCGGCCCAATGTCCACCCACACGCCTCATATGCCTGGAATTAGGCGGACGTTACATGCCCGTTCCGGGACGACCGTGCGTACGGCAGGAAGGGGTGGAGCAGTCCGCGGGGACTCGTGGGCGGAAATGTTGCCGAAACGCGGGCTTGGACCGACCTTGTGGCCCGTCGCTCACCTATGGGGGTGACCCGATGTCCGTCGTCGAATCGCACAAGGATGGCTTGCGAAGATGAGTACGATTCTCGGAATCCTGCTGCTCAGCACGGTCGTCGTTGCACTGCTGCTCGGACAACTCGCGAAGCTGTCACTCCGGGAGCGCGTCCTTCAGACCGGCGCCATGCTCGCCGCCGCGTTCGTCTTCTACGGCCTCGTCGTCCTGGTCGAGTCCGCCACGCACTAGCTCGTCGAGTCCGCCACGCGCCAGATGTTCGGGCGCGACACGCGCGGACGGCTAACCGCCGTGAACCGTCGTGGCGGATACGGCCGCGGCGGCGGTTTCGTTCGGGCCGTGGACGATCTTGGAGCCCTGCCAGGCGGCGATTCCGATCATGAAGGTCGCGAACAGGCCCAGCAGGAGTACGAAACGCCGCAGCCGGCGGTCGTCGCGCTCGTGCAGCGCGAAGGCGGCGAGCGCGCCGGCGGTGAAGGCGGGGACGGCCGCCCACGTGGCCCAGAAGCGGTGGGTCTGGACGATGCCGGGCCGCACAAAGGTGCGGTCCGCGACGACGTCGGCGGCGGCGAGGCCGGTCAGATAGGCCGGGGCCACGAAGGCGCCGGCGATGACGAGGGCCACCAGCCCCCACAACTCGAGCGGCTCGCGGTCGCGCGCCCACCCGTACAGACCGACGGCGCTCCCGGTCGCGGCGAGGACGATGGGGAAGGCGTGCATGATGTTGTGCAGGTATTCCCAACTCACCGCACCCCACCCCCGCTCCGTACTCCACCACCGCTCCGCGCGCTGCCCCGACTCTTCATCATCTTGACACGCCTTCCAGCCCGACTAGAATATCGCTTCCCAACTCGGCCCCCTTCGTCTAGTGGCCCAGGATACCTGGTTCTCAGCCAGGAGACAGGGGTTCGATTCCCCTAGGGGGTATGCGCCGCGGCGGGTCCCGACCGGATCCGCGCGGCGTTTGTCATGCCACGACGGTTCACGTCACGGCGTGTCCGGCGCGTTCAGGCTCCAGTCGTATTCGTGGTCGAGCGACCCGTCGAAATCCCGAAGCTGCTCGGCCAGGTCGCCCTCGGCGTACTTCCGCAGGTGTTCGAGCACGCCCGCCTCGGAATCCCCGAAGTCCTCCTGGTACCAGAAGTAGATGCTGGAGACGACGCCGGACGCCTGGCCGCGGAGCGTCACGCCCCGCGGGTGATTCACGTAGTCCCGCGCCGCCTGGTCCAGGAGGCGCTCCAGGTTCTCCGCGGTGTAAGGCTCCGGGGCGAGGTTCGGACAGCCGATGCTGGCGCAGTTCACGCCGTAGTGGATCCGGGCGTCCCGCCAGATGGGACGCAGGATGTCGTGCTCGATGTTGTCCAGCGTCAGCGGGTGTCCGGCCACGTTCGCGTGGATGTCGCGCCACGGGCCCGTGCCGGGAATCAGGCCTTCGTGGATGTCCTTGATCGACTCGACGGGATACTCTTCCACGACGACCCGCAGGGTGACGGCGTTGTAGAGGTTGATCCAGTACGCCATCTGCACGTCCTTCGCGTACTCTCGCGGATCCAGTTCCTGCAGGTAGTCGATGTAGCCGGCCAGGCGCGCCCGGTCGGCGGCATTCGCCCGCAGCTTCGCGTAGTCGACGAGGGTGACGCCGGACGGGTCGTCGGTGATCAGGTAGGCGTCGAGCAGCGCCTGCCATTCGCTGTGGTCGAGCGTGGCGGTATTGGCTGGGTCGTGCGCGTCCCACTCGACGTCGGTGGACGGCCCGGCGCACGAAATCCCGCCGAGCGCCAGGAGGCCGAGCAGCCCCCACGGGGCGAAGCGTGTCATCGACGAGGAATCCCTTTCCGTCCGTTCATTTTCCTGCCTCCTGCGGCCGGGTGGAGCGGGCGGCGCGCCACTGCCGCCAGCGGAGCCGCGCGATCATCGAGAGGATGCCGGCGCTGGCGCCGACGACTCCCCGAACCGTGCCTCCCACCTTCGACCGGCCGAAACGGCGCCGCAAGGTGTCCACGGGCACTTCGACGACCCGCAGACCGTGCTGGATGGCCTTGACCTGCATCTCCACGGTCCAGCCGTACGTGCGGTCGCGCATGTCGATGCGGCGCAACGCCTCGGCGCGGATGGCGCGGTAGGGCCCGAGGTCGGTCACCGCCGCCCCCCACAGCAGACGTATGAGCAGCGCGGCCACCCGGTTGCCCGCGATCTGCGGCGCCGACAGGGCGCGCGGCTCCCTCCGGCCCAGCGCGCGCGACCCGATGGCCAGGTCGGCCCCGCCGGCGACGGCTTCGAGCAACCGGAGTCCCTGCGCCGCCTCGAACGACCGGTCGCCGTCGGTGAACAGCACGATGTCGACGGGGCGCAGGTGCGCGAGGGCGGTCAGGCAGGCCAGTCCGTAGCCCGGCGTGTCCTGCCGGACGATCCGCGCCCCGGCCTCGCGCGCGCGGGTCGCGGTCGCGTCCGTCGACCCGTTGTCGCAGACGACGAGATCGTCGACCACGGGCCGGCCCCGATCATCGCGCAGCGCCAGCAGGTCGGCGACGACACCTCCGATATTCTGCTCCTCGTCCCTCGCCGGCACGACCGCGCCCACCGTCATTCCCGCGTACACGCCGCTCCGGCCCTCCGCTCAGAAGTCGACCTGGGCGAGGAACTGAAACTGGCCATCGGACAGCGTCGGCGCGTGGGGCGAGTCGTCGAGGGCGCTGGCGTACTGCAGCCCGAACCTCGCGTAGCCGTCGGGATACAGATTCAGTCCGAACACCATGAACTTCCGGTCGGCGCCCAGAGCCGGCCGGAATCCATCATACCGCACGACGGCCTCGAGCAACCCCCAGGGCCGATAGCCGAACTGCACCCAGCCGCCGTAGGCCTCCGTCTCGGCCGGCCCGCTCCCGGTGAGCGGCGCATCGAGATCGAAATCCGCCCGCAGGTACTCGCCCGTCAGCGTAAGGCTGTGGTAGGAGACCTGAACGTCCGCACCCCAGTACAGGCGGCTGCCCGCAAAATCGGACGTGATCCCGGGTGCCGCCGATCGATCCCCGGTGATGATGCCCTTTCCGAGCGGCGCGGATGTGTCCTCCGAATAACTGAGGGAAGCTCCCGCCTGTACGACGAGTTCGTCGTAGAAGGCGATCGTGCCGATCGAGTTGTACTGCAGGCGGCCGGCAAACATGTAGTTGTCACCGTCGTTCGTGACGGACCGGCCGTTGCCATTGTAGAGGCCGGCCCCGTAGGTGAACCGCCCATCGAGCGCCTGCCCGCCCGCCTGCACGCCGATCTGCCGGTCCGGCCTGAGGGCGGTCGCGGCCTGCGAGCGTTCGACGAACGTGATGTCGCTTCGCGACACCGTGGCTTCGTAGCCAAAGTAGGGCTTGAACATGCCGAGGCTGAGTTCGAATTCCGGAATCACCGGCATCGTGACCACCGCGTCGTGGATCCGGTACGTGTCACGCCCGGCGTCGTAGCGGACGACGAACTTGTAGTCGAAGACGAGTCCGACGGCGCCCTCCACCTTGAGGCGGGATTCGAAGAGCCGGAATCCCTGCCCGCCCAGGGTGGAATCGGCATGCGCCCGGGCTCCGGCCCGCAGCAGCCCCCCGACCTCGATCGGGGAGGCCTCCTGCGCCGCCATTCCCGACGGAATGGCCAGGCCAAGCGCGACGACCGTGCGCGCGCAAATTCTCGCGATCATGTATCACTCCTCATCATGTCTCGGGTTCATCGGGTTCGTCGACATCGAAGTTCGCGTGGAGGTGGCGCCAACCTCCCAGGCCGATCGCCGCGTTGATCCAGAAGTGCCCGACGATGGACGGGAACAGACTGTCCGTCCAGATGACGGTCGCCGCGAGCACGACGCCGAGCGCCGTCGCCCGGACCACGCCGACCAGCTT
Source organism: Candidatus Palauibacter polyketidifaciens (assembly GCF_947581785.1). NCBI lineage: Bacteria > Pseudomonadati > Gemmatimonadota > Gemmatimonadia > Candidatus Palauibacterales > Candidatus Palauibacteraceae > Candidatus Palauibacter > Candidatus Palauibacter polyketidifaciens. The sequence goes on from NZ_CANPVO010000018.1 coordinate 48,910, forward strand.
CTGGTATCCGTGAGCGAGTCCGAAGGACACGGAGACCAGGGCCACGCCGAGCCACGGGTTGCCGGTCCATGCCGAGACGGCCCACAGGCCGAATCCACGATAGGCATACTCCTCGCAGACCGCAGCGATCCCGGAGAGCGCGAGAAACCAGCGTTTTTCCGAGGCGTTTCGCGGCATCAGCAGCAGCACGGCCGCGGTCTCCCGGAGCCCGGCGAGCCGCCCGGCCGCGGTGATCAGCCAGGCGGCCAGGAGCCCGACGGCGGCCACGCCCAGGCCCCCGAGCAGCGCGGGCGCCGGCGCGTCGACCCTCCAGCCCAGCGCGGCCGCGGGGACGCTCTGCCACGCCGCGACGCCGAGCGTCACCAGGCCGAGCACGACGAGCGATGCCCCTACCGACACGTACAGCAGACGGCGGTGTTTCGCCGCTGCGGCGAGATCGGCCCCGCGACGGGCATCGAGGGCGGCGAGGAGGGGCATGCCGATCAGGAGCAGCAGGGCGTACGCCGCCGCGATCGGGGTCGGAGTCTCCGGCATCGCGGAGGGATAACGCGGCGCGGGCGCCGCGTGCAACACGCGCACCGGACGACGGTGGCCGGGCCCGTTGACAGCGGCGCGCGGTTCGGGGACGTTCACCCGACCGCCGGCCTCCGGACCGACGGCATTTCACTCGAACGACGACTGCGGAACGCGCATGCCGCTCGATATCGCGATCGCCCAGTTCCGGCCCTCCAAGGGCAACTTCGACGCGACGCTGGACGGCTGCGCGGGGCTCATCCGGCGCGCGGCCGGAGCGGAACGGCGGCCGCGCCTGATCGTGTTCCCGGAGACCGCGCTCACCGGCTATTTCCTGGAGGGCGGAGTTCGCGAACAGGCCATCGCGGCCCCGGAACTGTTCGAGGCCCTCAACGCGCGCGTCGGCGAAGATGCGGACGGTCTCGATGTCGCGATCGGCTTTTACGAGCGGGACGCGGCGGGCATCTACAACTCGGCCCTGTACGCGACGCTGGGGCCCGGCGGCGGGATCCTTCACGTCCACCGCAAGGTGTTCCTCGCCACCTACGGCGTCTTCCAGGAAGAGCGGTTCGTCGAGGCGGGGGCCGGAATCCGGGCGTTCGACGCGCCGCCGGGACGCACTGCGCTGCTGATCTGCGAAGACGGTTTTCACTCGGTCTCCGGCACGCTCGCCGCGCTCGACGGGGCGTCGATCATCCTCATTCTCAGCGCCTCGCCGGCGCGGGGGGCCGCCCCCGGGGCCGGAGTGCCCGGCAACCTCGTCCGCTGGGACGCCCTCGCGAGCGGGATCGCCGCCGAGCATGGGGTGTTCGTCATCGTGTCCCAGCTGGTCGGGTTCGAAGGGGGCAAGGGATTCGCCGGCGGGTCCGCGGCCTACGACCCGCGCGGACACCGGCTCCTCGCGGGGCCGCTTTGGGAGGAAGCGGTGCTGCCCGTGCGGGTCGACCTCGACGAGGCCGCCCGCGCCCGCACCGAAGAGCCGCTTTTTTCGGACCTCGAACGGTCCTGGACCCGTCTTCTCGTGAACAGTCCGGGATCCGGCGTGCGCCGGCCGGCTCCCGACGGCGAATGACCGGCGCCTGGCCGCCGGCGGGCACCGCGGAGGCCCGCGCTCCACACCCCGCCGACCGGGGCCCGCTCGACATCGATACGGACCTCGTGCGGGATTGGCTCGTCCAGTTCCTTCGAGAGGAGATCGAGCGTCGGCGCGGTTTCCGCCGCGTCGTGGTCGGGTTGTCGGGAGGGGTGGATTCCGCCCTCACCGCTGCGCTGTGCGTGGAGGCTCTCGGTCCCGAAGCAGTGCTCGCCCTCCTGTTGCCCTACCGGACCTCGAGCCCCCGGAGCCGCGAGCACGCGCTCCTCGTGGCGGGGAAATTCGGGATTCCGACGCGCACGATCGATATCACGCGGGCCGTGGACGGCTATCTCGACGAATTCGAGCCCGAGGCGGGCGGACACCGGAGGGGCAATGTGGCAGCGCGCCAGCGCATGATCGTCCTCTTCGACCAGGCCTTCAAGCTCTCCGCCCTCCCCGTCGGTACCGGAAACAAATCCGAGCGTCTCCTCGGCTACTATACCTGGCACGCGGACGACTCCCCGCCGGTGAACCCGCTCGGAGACCTGTTCAAGAGCCAGGTATGGGCGCTCGCGCGGGCCATCGGCGTTCCCGTCGAGGTGGTCGACAAGCCGGCGACGGCGGATCTGATCCAGGGGCAGACGGATGAGGACGACCTTGGCGCCACGTACCCCGAAGCCGACCTCATCCTCCACCACCTCACTTCCGGACGCGGGGCGGATGATCTCGTCGAAGCGGGGTTCGAGAGAACGAAGGTCGAACTCGTCGCCCGGCGACTCGAAAGCACGCACTGGAAACGCCACCTGCCGACGGTCGCGATGCTCTCGCCGACCGCGATCGGGGAATGGTACCTGAGACCGGTGGACTACTGACGGACTTGTCATGGGGAGAGGATAGGCGGGTCGGGTAACGCCCCCGGACGGGAAGCGTCACGAGTTTGTCACAACCGGTTGCCGGGAAACGCGTCACGCCGCGCGGATGTTTACGATATGGTTACAAAAACGTTACGATTCCGACGGCAGCCATGAGCCAGGTTAGCGCATGGTGAAGATGGCGGACGCACGGATCCTGGTAGTGGATGACGAGCCGGATATCCTCAGCGTACTCGTGTATCACCTGAGTCGCGAAGGATACCGGGTGACCACGGCCGTGAACGGTCAGGGGGCGCTGACCATGGCGGACGCCGAGCGCCCAGACCTCATCATCCTCGATCTCATGCTGCCGGGCATGGACGGATACGAGGTGCTGCAGCGGCTCAGGCGGGCTGACCGCACGAGCGCGATACCCGTCATCCTGCTCACGGCGAGGCGGGCAGAGGACGAGAGGGTCAGGGGATTCGAGGTCGGGGCCGACGACTACATCACGAAGCCGTTCAGCGCACGCGAACTCACGCTCCGCGTCGAGGCGCTGCTGCGGCGCGCGAAGGCGGAACCCGTTTCCGCTTCGCGGAGGATTGCCGTGGGTCCGGTGGAACTCGACCGCGAGGCGCATCGGGCCTTCTCGGACGGCGCCGAGGTCGACCTGACACCGCTGGAGTACCGGTTGCTCGAAGTTCTGCTGGAGCGGCGGGGACGGGTGCAGAGTCGCCGCCAACTGCTCCAGGCCGTCTGGGATACGAACGCGGCGATCGAGACGCGCACGGTCGACATGCACGTCGCCCGCCTGCGCACGAAGCTCGGGGGCGCCGCCCCGCTGATCGAGACGGTTCGAGGGATCGGCTACCGGTTCCGGGCACTCGACAAGTAGTCCGCGCAAGGTGAGACTCGCGAACCGCTTTTTCCTCGCCGCGGGGGCGGTGCTCTTCGTGGCGTATATCGCCGCCTGGTTCGTGTTCCGGCTCGACACGAGAGGCGTAGTGGTCGAGTCGGCCGTTCTCGGCGGCATTCTGATCCTGCTGTGGCCCGCCACCCGGCTCGCGGCCCGCCGGATCGAGGCGGAAGTCGACCAGGCGCGGGAGACCGTGGACCGCATCGCTTCCGGCGATCTCGATCCTTCCATCGGCCCGACGGGTTCGGGCCCGATCAGTTCCCTGAACCGGGCGATCGACCGCATGGCCGACCGGGTGCGGGACCGCGTGGCCCATTCCGAACGGGAATCCAGCGATCTCCGGATCCTGTTCGACGAGCTGGAGGACGGGCTCGCCTTCATCGACCGGGACGGGCTCGTGAGCCTCTGCAACGCGGCGTTCGAACGCTGGGCGGGACGCGCCGTCTCGCCGGGCGTTCGCATAGGGACGCTGTTCCGGTCGCCCCGCATCGCCCAGGCGGTGAGCGCCGCGCGGCAGGGCGAATCCACCACTGTCGAGGTCGAACTCGGCGAGCATACCGTGTTGATGTCGACCCGTCCCCACCGCTCGGGCGCGGTCATCGTGCTGCACGATCTCACGGTGATGCGGCGTCTCGAAGGGGTCCGGCGCGATTTCGTCGCGAACGTGTCCCACGAACTCAAGACCCCGCTGACGAGCGTCGTCGGGTTCGCGGAGGCGCTCTCGGAGGGTGGACTCGACTCCAGCCACGCGCGCGATTTCGCCCGGCGCATCCTCGTCAACGCGACGCGCATGCGGCACTTGGTGGAGGACCTCCTCGACCTCTCGCTGCTGGAGTCCGGCAGTTGGAGTCCGGAGCCGCAGCCGGTGTCCGTGGGGGCCGTCGCCCTGGAGGTCTGGGAGACGCTCTCGCCGCGGGTGCGCGGAGAGGAGGTGACGCTGGACGTCTCCGGCCCGCGGGAGCCCGCGTACGTCGACCCGGACGCGATTCGGCAGGTGTTGCGCAACCTCCTGGACAACGCGGCGCGCTACAGCGATGACGACCCGAACATCGCCGTGCGGATCCGGTCCGACGGGGAGTTCCAGCGCGTCGAGGTCACGGACCGGGGGCCGGGAATCCCGTCGGTGCACGTGGAGCGCGTGTTCGAGCGGTTTTACCGGGTCGATCCGGCGCGTTCGCGCGCCCGCGGGGGCACCGGACTCGGACTCGCGATCGTCAAGCACTTCGTCGAGGCGCACGGGGGCGAGGTCGGCATCGACAGCGCGCTCGGCCGCGGCACGACCGTGTGGTTCACCCTTCCCGTCGCGGCGCAGATCCCGGACGAGGAGACGTTCGATGTCCCGGCCTAGCAGCCCGTGGCAAGACCGTGCGTCAGCGCCGAGCGTTGGCGCGCTGCGGGTGCTGGCGGTCCTCTCAGGCTGGGGCTGCGGCGCCGGCGGAAGCGCCGGAGCCTCATCGGAACTCATCGAGATTGATGGCTCGAGCACCGTGTTTCCGATCAGCCAAGCGATGGCCGAGGAGTTCCAGATCGCCGGCGGGCGCGCGGTCCGCGTGTCCGTCGGCGTCTCCGGCACGGGCGGCGGGTTCCAGCGGTTCTGCAATGGCGAGACGGACATCACGAACGCTTCGCGGCAGATCGACGAAGCCGAGGCGGCGTCCTGCCGGGCGGAGGGCATCGAACCGGTCGAACTCCAGATCGCCCGGGACGGCCTCACGCTGGTCGTGCACCCCTCCAACGACTGGGTCGCCTGTGTCAGCGTGGCTGAACTCCGGCGCGTATGGATGCCCGGGTCCGGGATCGAGCGATGGAGCCAACTCCGCCCGGACTGGCCGGATGAGGAACTGAAGCTGTACGGCCCCGACACCGATTCCGGCACCTTCGACTACTTCACGGCCGCCGTGGTCGGCGAGGCGGGCGCGAGCCGGAGCGACTACACCGCCAGCGCAGACGACAACATGCTCGTCGGGGGGGTGAGCGGCGACCCCGGCGCGCTCGGCTACTTCGGCTACGCGTACTTCGAGGACAACCAGGAGCAGCTGCGCGCCCTCGAAGTCGACGGGGGCGACGGTTGCGTCGCGCCGTCCCGCGAAACGATCCTGAACGGCACGTATACGCCGCTCGCTCGACCGATGTACATCTACATTCGGCGCGACGCGCTCGACCGGCCGGAGGTCCGCGCGTTCGTGCACTTCTACCTCGAACAGGCGGCGACCCTGATCCCGGAGACGGGATACATACCGCTCGAGCCGGACGCCTATGCGGAAATCCGAGCCCGGATCGGTTAGCCGTCACACCAGGGTCGGCGAGCGCCTGATCGGGGCGCTCCTCTTCGGCTCCGAAGCGCTCTCGATCCTGGCGACGGTCGGGATCGTCGTCGTGCTGCTCACCGAATCGCTGGGTTTCTTCGCCGAGGTATCCCCCGTCGAGTTCCTCGCGGGGACGCGATGGTCTCCGGACCTCGTGCCGCGGTCGTTCGGCATCCTCCCGCTCGTCAACGGAACCCTTCTCGTCGCGGCCGGCGCAGCGCTGATCGCGCTTCCGACCGGGCTCGCGACGGCCATCTACCTGAGCGAGTTCGCGTCGCTCCGGACGAAGCGGACCGTGAAGCCGGCGCTCGAGATTCTCGCGGGGATCCCGACGGTCGTCTACGGATATTTCGCCGTGACCCTCGTCACGCCGGTCCTCCGAACGCTCTTTCCGGGGGTCGGGGTCTTCAACGCCGCGAGCGCCGCCATCGTCGTGGGTATCATGATCCTTCCGATGGTGTCGTCCCTTTCCGAGGACGCGCTGAGCGCGGTCCCCGGGTCCCTGCGCGAGGCCGCGTACGGCGTCGGGGCCACCCGGTTCGAGGTGGCGACCCGGATCGTGGTGCCGGCGGGTCTGCCCGGCATCGCCGCCAGCTTCATCCTCGCGATCTCGCGCGCCATCGCCGAAACGATCGTCGTGACGCTGGCCGCCGGCGCGACGCCGGGGATGACGCTGGACCTCCTCCAGAGCGTTCAGACGATGACGGCCTACATCGTGCAGGTGAGCCTGGGCGACGCGCCCTCCGGGTCGATCGAGTACCGGACGCTGTTCGCCGTCGGCCTCCTTCTATTCCTCATCACGCTGGTCCTCAACCTGCTGAGCCAGCGCATGACGACCCGTTTCCGGGAGAGCTTCCGGTGAGCCCCCGGGCGCCCCGCGGTGGCCGGTTCGACCCGCGCCTCGAGGCCCGCCGCCGGGCCGGGGTCCGGTTCATGTGGCTCTGCCGCCTCGCGGTGGCCTTCGGGGTCGCGTCCCTCGTCGTCCTCCTCGTGAGCCTCGCGGCGGACGGACTCCCGGCGCTCTCCTTCGAGTTCCTGACCAGCTACCCGTCCCGCTTCCCGGAGCGGGCCGGCATCCGCTCCGCGATCCTCGGGAGCGCGTGGATGCTCGCGCTCGTCGCCGTGATGTCCTTCCCGCTCGGCGTCGGCGCTGCGCTGTACCTCGAGGAGTACGCCCCGACGAACCGCTTCACGACTCTCCTGAAGATGAACATCGCGAACCTCGCCAGCGTGCCCTCCATCGTGTACGGCATCCTCGGACTCGCCGTGTTCGTCCGCTTCCTGGCGCTCGAACGGAGCCTGCTCGCGGGAGCGGCGACGCTGTCGCTGCTCGTGCTGCCGATCGTGAACATCGCCGCCCGGGAGGCGATCCGCGCCGTTCCGGACTCGCTGCGGGAAGCCGCCTACGCGCTCGGCGCCACGCGCTGGCAGGCCATCCGCCACCACGTGCTCCCCGCGGCCATGCCCGGCATCCTCTCCGGCACCATCCTCGGTCTCTCGCGGGCGGGGGGAGAGACCGCCCCGCTGCTCATCATCGGGGCGCTGACGTTCATCGCCTTCGACCCGCTCTCGCCCATGGATCCCTTCACGGCCCTGCCGATCCAGATCTTCAACTGGACCACGGATCCGCGCGGGGAGTTCCATGCGCTGGCGGCAGGGGCCATTGTGGTACTGCTGGGCGTGCTGCTCATGATGAACGCGGCCGCGATTCTGATTCGTAACCGATTCGAGAGGTGACGGTGGCTCCGGAAGCGGTCCTCGAGACCGTCGGGCTCGGCGTTCGCTACGGCGAGACGCGGGTGATCGAGGACATCTCGCTCACGATTCCGAAACGGCGGGTAGTCGCCTTCATCGGGCCCTCGGGCTGCGGCAAGAGCACGCTCCTGCGCTGCTTCAACCGGATGAACGACCTCGTGCCGACGGCCCGCGTCACCGGCCAGGTCCTCTTCCGCGGCCGGGACCTCTATGCACCCGGTGTCGAGCCGGCCGACGTCCGGCGCGCCATCGGGATGGTGTTCCAGAAGCCGAACCCGTTCCCGAAGTCGATATTCGAGAACATCGCGTTCGGCCTGCGGATCAACGGGTTCCAGGATGACATCGGCGACCGGGTGGAGGCATCGCTCCGCGCGGCCGCGCTCTGGGACGAGGTGAGCCACCGTCTCGACGCGGACGCCCTCGGGCTCTCGGCCGGACAGCAGCAGCGGCTCTGCATCGCGAGGGCGCTGGCCGTGGAACCGGAGGTTCTTCTCATGGACGAACCGGCGAGCGCGCTCGACCCGATCGCGACCGGCCGCATGGAGGACCTCATCGGAGAACTGCGCGGAGGCTACACGATCGTGATCGTGACCCATAACATGCAGCAGGCCGCGCGCATCAGCGACGACACGGCCTTCCTCTACATGGGCGAACTCGTCGAGTACAAGGAGACGCAGCGCTTGTTCACCAATCCCGAGGACGAGCGAACCGAGGCCTACATCACGGGCCGGCGGGGCTGACGGACCGGCGGCGATCGATGTCCTTCAGGCAATTCGACGACCGGGTCAGCGACGTCACGCGGACGCTGCACCAGATGGCGCACGATATCGAGGAGTTGGTGCGGCGCGCGATGGCGCTCGTGGGCCAGCCCGCGGTGGATGCGGAACCGATCCGGGCGGCGGACGACGCCATCGACCGGGCCGAAGTGGAGGTCGAGGAATCCACGGTGGAGATCCTCGCGCTCCATCACCCGGTGGCGAGCGACCTGCGCGTGCTCGTCACCGTCCTCAAGATCAACAACGACCTCGAGCGGATCGGCGACCATGCGGTCAACATCGCCGAAGCGGCGGAACGGCTGGCGAAGGCCGAGAAGAAGGTGCCGGTCCCGCCCGAACTCGACGAGATGAGCCGCATGGCCAGGGCGATGCTGCGCGATGCGCTCGACGCGTTCGTCCACCGGAACGCGAACGCCGCACGCTCCGTGATCGCGCGGGACGACCGGCTGGATCAGCTCCAGGACTCGCTGAGCCGGGTGATGATCACCCATATGCCGGAATACAACCTCTCCGGGTGCCTGCAGGTCATCCTCATCGGCCGCAACCTCGAGCGGATCGGCGACCTCGCGACGAACATCGGGGAAGACGTCGTCTACATGGTCCAGGGAATCACGATCCGGCACCAGGAGGGCTCGCCGGACCCCGCTTAGCGGGCCGCGGGCGCCTCCCCGTCGCCGCCGTCCGCCCGTCAGTGCGAGGCGCTCCAGTGGTCGTCCACCTTGCGGCGGCGTTTCCGGACCGCCTTCAACATCCGGCTCTGGTAGTCGATGGGGCGCTCGCCCGGCTCCGGCTCGCACAGCACGTACTCTCCGGTCGGCCGCAGTTCCCAGGCTCGCTGATTGTCGCGAAGGGCGAAGCGCAGCGTCTTGCGAAGGCGCTTCCGGATCCGCTTGTCGCGGACGGGCAGCAGCACTTCGACGCGGTCGTCGAGGTTTCGGCGGCGCCAGTCCGCGCTCCCGATCCACACCTCGGGATCCCCGTCGTTTCCCCACCAGAAGATCCGGTCGTGCTCCAGGAACCGTCCGACGATGCTCCGCACGCGAATGTTCTCGCTGAAGCCGGGGATCCCGGGGCGGAGCCGGCACTGGCCGCGGACGATGAGGTCGACCTTCACCCCGGCGGCGGACGCCGCGTAGAGGGCGCGGATCATCTTCGGATCGTCGAGACCGTTCAGCTTCATGATCATGCGGCCCTGCCGGCCGGCCTCGACATGCGAGATCTCGCGCTCGATCCGGGCGGTGAGGGCCCGTCGCAGGTCGCGGGGGGCGACGACGAGTTCCTCGTACTGCTGGTCGGGGGCGTATCCGGTCAGGTAGTGGAACAGGTTCACCGCATCGCGCCCGATCTCCGGACGCGCCGTGAGGATCCCGATGTCCGCGTAGATCTGTGCCGTCTCGGAGTTGTAGTTGCCGGTGCCGATGTGGCAGTAGGTGCGGATCTCGTCCCCTTCCTCGCGGACGACGAGCGCGACCTTCGCGTGCGTCTTCAGCCCGACGAGCCCGTACGTGACGTTGACACCGGCCTCCTCCAGCACGGAAGCCCACTCCATGTTGTCGGCCTCGTCGAAGCGGGCCGTGACCTCCACGAGCACGGCGACCGCCTTGCCCGCCTCGGCCGCCCGCACCAGCGCAGCGATGATCCGCGAGTGCTCCGCCGTCCGGTAGAGTGTCTGCTTGATGGCCACGACCGCGGGGTCCGCGGCGGCCTCTTCGATGAACTGCTGCACCGTCGCGGTGAAGGACTCGTACGGGTGGTGCACCATGAGGTCGCCCGCCCGGATCACCGTGAAGATGTCGGGACGGTCCTCCGTCTCGCCTTCGCGGATCAGGCGGGGCGGGATCATCGCCTCCCAGGGTTCGTGGCGGTGCTCCCAGGGGCCCTCGGCGGCGATCTGCCAGAAGCCCGACATCTCGAGCAGTCCCGGGATCTCGTACAGGTCTTCCTCATCCAGCTTGAGTTGGCGAACGAGGAACTGTCGCACGTCGTCGGGCATGCCCGGCTCCACCTCCAGACGAACGACGCGCGCAAAGCGCCGCTCGCGGATCTCCTCCGAGATCATCTGCAGGAGGTCGTCCGCCACCTCTTCGTCCCGGGCCACGTCCGCGTTGCGGGTGACGCGGAAGAGGGAAGCGCTCTCGATCTTCATCCCGCGGAAGAGTTCGCCCGCGAAGTGCCGCACGACCTGCTCGACGGGGACCACGTGCCCGCTCTCCGGGAGTTCGACCCAGCGCAGCGCGGTGGGGATCTTCACCCGGGCGAAGTGGCGGGTCCGGCGTTCCGGGTGCTCGAGCATCAGGGCGAGCGAGAGGCTCATGTTGGAGAGGAAGGGGAACGGGTGTCCAGGATCGACGGCCAGGGGCGTTAGGACCGGGTAAATTCTATCCGCGAACACGCGACGCACCTGCTCGCGTTCCTCGTCGTTCAGGTCCTCGAAGTCGCGCACGGCGATGTCGAGTTCCGCCGCGAGGCGCGGCCGGAGGTCGTCCTCCCACACCTCGGCCAGCCGGGTACGCATGGTGCGGACGCCCTCCCGCACGAGGTCGAGTTGTTCGGCGGGCCCCAGGCCGTCCAGCGATGGCTTCACGACGCCCGCGCCGAGCACGCGCTTGAGGCCGCCGACCTGCTTCATCACGAATTCGTCGAGGTTGTTCTCCGTGATGGCGAGGAAACGGAGCCGCTCCAGCAGCGGGGTCCGCTCGTCCATGGCCTGGTAGAGCACGCGCCAGTTGAAATCCAGCCAGCTGAGTTCCGCGTTGAAGTAGAGCGACGGGTCGCTCGGCTTCGCGCCGTCGGGAACGGGGTTTGGCGCTACGGCCCTCGGGAGGACCGGGACGCCATTCACGCGGTGGCCGAACTCCGGACCCGGCGGACGGGGAGCGGAGTCGGTCTCGCGCTCCGGAGCCGGCGCGGTCTCGGCGGGCGGCGGCGCGGTCTCGGCCGGAGGCGGCGCCTCGCGCGTCGGGGCGGGGTTCACGGCCGCGGAGCGGGACGCCGCCGTCGGAGAAACTCCGCCCGGACTCCCGCCCGGACGGCGGCTCCCGTGGTGGACCCACGGGCGGCGCGAAATCTCGTTCGACTCCGATGACATGCGGCTCTCCCGGCCCCTCTCTCCTGGTCGCCTCGCCAGCCATTTGCGGACGCAGGGCCCGTAATATAAGCCCGGCGCCGCCTTTCCCGCTCGTTCCGGACGTCTCGGCGTGGATGCCTCAGTCGGAGGAGAGGTCGAACGTGACGTACGGTTCGAGGCCGAAGATGCGGGCGAAGAGCTTCCCCTTCTTGCGCAGCGCCCACTGCTCGAGGAGCAGGCGTCCCCTGCGCTCGAGACGCAGTTCGAGCCGGTGTTCGTGCACCCGCGCCTCGACGCTGTGCACGCGCTGGAGGTGCTCGCGGTCGAGGGAGTCCGCGATGCGGAGGAGGGCGGCGAGCCTCTCCACCCGCCGGCGATCCGGAGAGGTCAGATCGCGGTAGAGGTAGTGGCCGCGGCGCGGTTCGGCGCGCCGGTGGTAGCGCGCGACGAGGGCGACGAGAGGGAGTTCGTTCGGCGCGATCCCCGGTATCTCGCTGTGATGGATCAGGTAGAGCGAGTGCTTGTGGTGTTTCGCGTAGGAGATGTGCTGCCCGATGTCGTGCAGCATCGCTCCGGCGAGCAGGATCCGCCGGTCGCGCGGTTCGAGGCCGTGGACGTCGGCGAGCTGATCGAACAGGGAGACGGCCAGCGACGCGACGTGTCTTCCGTGATCCTCGTCGAAGAGGTACCTGCGCCCGAGCGTGAGCGCCCCCTCGTGGACGATCCGCTCCAGCCGCCCGAAACCGGCCCCGCTCGTCAGCTCATCGACGAGGTCGAAGAGCACTCCCTCCTTCACCCCGACCCCGGGGACGAGAATCTGCTCGGCTCCCGCGAGTTCGGCGACGCGGTCGTACACGATCGCGGCGGGGAGAATCACATCGGCCCGATCCTCCCGCAGACCCAGCCGTCCGATGCGCTGGCTGTAGGAGAGGTGGGAGAACTCCTCGATCGCCATGGCGAGTTCCGCCCGCGCGATGCGGCGCGTCCCGCGGGGTGCGCGGTGGCCCGCGAGGCGGGCGAGTTCCTCGATATTGCCGCCGGTGGCGATGAGCTGGACCGGCGTCCAGTGCTTGCTCGCGTGCGGAATGCGGAGGGTGGCCGCGTACTCCGCGAGCAGATTCGCGAAGTGCGCGGGGGCGTCGTCCGCCCCCTTGAGTTCCTCGAGCAGCCGAACCGATCCCATCCGGTGCGACTCGCTCCACATGATCCCGGACCGGTCCGCCAGCGAGACTTCCACGCTCCCGCCGCCGAGATCCACGAGCATCCACTTCAAATCGCCGAAGTCGATCCGCTGCTTCGCGGACATCCACACGAACCGCGCCTCATCCGTGCCGGAGATGAGGTCGAGCCGGATCCCCGCCTCCTCCTCGACGCGGCGGACGAGATCCGCGCCGTTGCGGCTCTCCCGAACCGCGCTCGTGGCCACGGCGCGCACATGCTCGATGCCCAGGCGGTCGATCTCCTCCCGGAAGCGCCGGAACCCCTCGACGGTCCGGTCGATGGCGGAAGGCGACAGTTCGCCGGTGAGGAAGGCCGAATGTCCCAGCCGGACCGGAACCCGCTCCGACGCGAGTTCGATGTAACGGTTCGGGTCGCTGAACTCGGCCGCGATGAAGCGGAACGCGTTCGACCCCACATCGATGGCGGCGACGCGCAGCGGGAACGGGAGCGGTTCCCGACTGTCGGCGGTCTCGCGTGGCAGGGGTGGCGTCGTATGCCGCATCCTCCAACGTACCCGAATCGGTGGCGGCGCGCCCCATCCCGGTCCGCTTCTACCGCCGCCCCCCGGCCGGAGGCATCTTGGTACATCACGATCAAGATGCCGGAGGTTCGAATGTCTTCCATCACTTCAGCGCCGGCCGCGTTCCGACGCTTCCGACCCGCTCGCTGCGCGGGCGTCCTGCTCGTCGGTCTGGCCGTCCCGGCGCCGTCGGCGGGCCAGAGCGAGACGATCGCCTTTACCGGCGCCTCGGTGATCGATCCGGGGACCTCCGGCGTCCTCTTGAACGCGACGGTCGTCGTGCGGGACGGGGTCATCGTCTCGGTGGAGGAAGGGGGCGGGGCACCCGCCGCGGCGCGGGCGATCGACCTCGGCGGCCGCTTCCTCGTGCCGGGCCTGATCGACGCGCACGTCCACATCGGGACGCTCGAGGCGGCCCGCCGGGCGCTGCGCTCCGGAGTCACGACGGCGCGCAGCATGGGGGCGGGATTCTTCGCCGATGTCGGCCTGCGGGAACTCTTCCGGCGCGGGGGCCTGGAGGGGCCGGAGATCCTCGCCGCGGGCTACCATGTGCGGCCCCGCCCGGCGGAGGGACTCTTCCTCGATGAGCCGGGGCTCGGCGATCTCCTCGGACGCGATGTGCGCGGCCCCGAGGCCATGGGACGCGTGGCGCGCGCGATGCTCGATCGCGGCGTGGATTTCGTCAAGGTCAACGCGACCGAACGCGCGGGCCTGCCGGAAACCGACCCCCGCAAGCCGTTCTTCACGGAGGCCGAGCTGTCGGCGCTCGTGGCCGAAGCGGAGGGGGGCGGCGTCCCGGTGGCCGCGCACGCGCACGGAGACCGCGGCGGCCGGGCCGCAGTCGCGGCGGGCGTGCGGAGCATCGAGCACGGGACGTACCTGCGCGACGAAACGCTCCGCCTCATGCGGGAGCGGGGCACCTACCTGGTGCCGACGATCGCCGTCGTATCGGATCTCACCGTCCCCGGCGGCGACTACGACGACCCGGTGCTCCAGGTCCGCGGACGACACATGCTGCCGCGGGTCCGGGAGACGGCGGCGGCCGCCCACGCGCTCGGCGTGCCGGTCGTCGCGGCCACCGACACGGGTTACGGGTCCGAGAGCGTCCTTCGGATGAGCCACGAACTCATCGAATTCGTCGGAATCGGAATGAGCGAGATCGAGGCGATCCGGGCCGCGACCACGGTCGCCGCGGAGTTGCTCGGAATCGGAGACCGGACGGGGCGGGTGGCCCCGGGTTTCGAGGCGGACCTCCTCGTCCTCGACCGGAACCCGCTCGACGACATCGGCCAGTACCAGGACGTCCTGTTCGTCATGAGCGACGGGACCATCGCCCTCGACCGGCTCGACTTCCGCGCCGATGCGGTCGGGGGCCGGCGCGTGCCGGACGCGGATTGGCAATGAGCGAGTTCGGACAACTGGGGTACCTGGCGCTCCTCGCCTTCCTCGCCCCCTTCGGGGCGCACCGGCTGCGTCTGCTGTGGCTGCGGGTGCGCCGGCCCGCCAGGGCGGAGGCACCCGCTTGGCCCGGCCGGCTCCCGGTCGTCACGGTACAGCTGCCGGTCTTCAACGAAGCGAACGTCGTCGAACGGCTCATCGACGCGGCCTGCCGCCTGCGCTATCCCGCAGACCGCCTCGAAATCCAGCTGCTCGACGACTCGGACGACGAGACGGTGGCGATCGCGGCGCGGCGGGTGCGCGAGTGGCGGGCGCGCGGGATCGACATCCGCCACGTGCGGCGGGGATCCCGCGAGGGGTTCAAGGCCGGCGCGCTCGCTCACGGCGTATCCCTCGCCCGCGGCGACTTCCTGCTCGTCCTGGACGCGGACTTCGTTCCGCCCCCGGAGCTGATTCGGAATCTGCTCCCTCCCTTCGCGGACCCCGGCGTGGGGGCCGTGCAGGCAGCCTGGGACCACCTGTCGCCCGACGCGAGCTGGCTGACGCGAGCTCAGGCGCTCTTCCTCGACGCGCACTTCGCGATCGAGCACGAAGCGCGATACCGGGCCGGCCTCTACTTCAACTTCAACGGTTCCGGCGGAATGTGGCGCAAGGCGTGCGTACAGGCGGCCGGAGGCTGGCAGAGCGACACCCTGACCGAGGACGTCGACCTCAGCTACCGCGCCCAGCTCGCGGGCTGGCGGTTCGTGTACCGGGACGACGTCCGGGTTCCCGCCGAGCTGCCCGCGAGTCTGCGCGCGGTGGAGATCCAGCAGAGCCGGTGGACGCAGGGCGGAATCCAGAGCGCGAAGAAGCTCCTGCCGCGGATCTGGCGCGCTCCCGTTCCGGCGGCGATCAAGTTCGAGGCGACCGCCCATCTCGCGGGACACGTCGTCCATCCGCTGACGCTCACGATGGCGGCGGCGCTTGCGGGGGCCGGGTGGGCGACGGCGACCGGCTTCGGTCTCCCCACCGCCGTTCACGTCGCCGCCGTGCTCCTCGCCACGGTCCCGTTCGTGCTCTTCTACGGCTCCGCCGGGTGGATCCGCGCGCGGGGACGGCTCGGACGCCGCATCGTCGAAGCCCTGCTCCTCGGGCTGGGGCTCGGCGTGCCCCTCACCTTCGCCGTGGCACGGGCCTGCCTGGGGACCCGGACCCCCTTCGCCCGCACGCCGAAACGCGGCTTCCACCCCGTCGTGGCGTATCGCGCCCGGCTCTCGGGCGCGCCGGCGCTTCTGCGCCTCGTGCTCGCCGCCGCGCTCGCCGGCGCCGTCGTGAACACGGCGCTCGCCGGATCACCCGCCGTCCTCCCCTTCACCGCGCTCTTCGCCGCGGGTTACGCGCTCACGACGCACGAGTCCCTGCGGAGACCTTCCCTGACGCCGGCCGCGTAAGCCGTCCCGGCCGCCCAGGCCGTCCCAGGCCAGGAGGGCCAGCGGCGGCCCGTGGATCAGCCAGACCAGCCACGCGGGTTCCGGCCACGCCCCCGTGGCGATGTAGGCGTCCCTCCCGGCATAGGCGAGGAACACGGTCCCGCTGAACAGGAGCCACCCGCGATTCACCGAGAGACAGGCGAAGGGGAGCACCCAGAGCAGGTACCAGGGGTGGAGGGTCGGAGAGAGGAGGAGGGCGGCTCCGATCGTCCACAGGAGGGCGCGCTCCAGCGGCCAGCGGCGGAGCGCGGCGCGCCACGCGATGGCGCCGACGATCGACGCGCCGATCCATTTCGCGAGATCCGGATGCCCCGGCAGCCGCTCGAGCACCGTGTAGAGGCCGCCGTTGAACGTCCAGATGTCCGCGTAGGTCCGCAGGCCGTCGAAGAGGGCCGGCCCCGCGCCGATGTAGGGCAGATAGAGCAGAAGGGGCACGAGGAAACCGGCGGCGAGCGCCCCGGCGCCGCGCAGCCGGAAGAGCGCCGGGAGCGCGGCGAGGGGGGCGAACTTCACCGCCCCGCCGAGCCCCAGGAGGGCTCCGGACCGCCACGCCGGGACCGCCGCGTTGCCGGCCAGCACGACGGCGCCCAGCATGGGCGCGACGCCGAGCGGATCCAGGTGCCCGCTCCACGCCACTTCGACGATGACGAGCGGCGACCAGAGCCAGAGCACGAGCGGGACCACGCTCCGGCCCGACGAAAGCCGGTCGATGAGCCGCGCCACGAGCAGATCGGCCGCGAGCCACCCCAGCTTGAAGATCCACCACGCGGGGCCGGCCGCGGCCAGGAGCGCGAACACGATCTGAGCCCCCGGCGGATAGATCGTGGGGACGTCCGCGTGATTGATGAGCGGCCACCATGCGGTTCGCAGCTCTTCGAGCGCGGATGCCGAGGGGGGATGCGCGTAGGGATTCACTCCGTTGGACTGAACCCAGCCGTCCCAGATGTAGCGGTAGATGTCCTCGGAAAGGGTCGGTGCCGCGGGGAAGACCCCCGCCCGAAGGGCGATCCCGGCGGTCCATGCGTGCCGGCGGATCGATGCCGCCCGGTGCGGTGCGGCAGCATAACCCACCGCTCCGAGATGGGCCGCGAACGCCACGACCCACAGCGGAATCGCCGGCCACGGCGTGCCGGACCCACCCCAGGCCATCGCCCAGAGCGCCGCCGCCTGGACGGCCACGAGGAGCCAGAGCCGGCCTGCGCCGGCGTCAGCGGGCGAACCCGCCGGGGTCACCGCCGAGCCGAACCGAACAGCTGTTGCAACATGGGCTCAGGAAGTTCGACGGCCCGCTCGATGACGAGCTCCACCGTTTCTTCCATGATCACCGGAGCCGTATCGTACTTCTCGTCGTCGAGCCTGAAGGAGAGCCAGCCGCGCACGAGGTCGTCGGCGACCGGTTCGGCGATGACCACGATCTGCCACCGGCGTTCTCCGTCGTCGAGACTGCCGATGGCCGTCTCCTGGCCTGCTTCATCCCACATCCGCAATTGGGGGCGTCCTTCTTCCGCCATTCAATCGGTCTCCGGGGCCTCCCCCTCCTCGGAACGCTGCCGCCACAGGCCCATCAGGTATTCGTCGTACTCTTCAGGGGCGGCTTCGTAATCGCGGCACCAGGTCTCGAAGTCGGGAAGCGGCACGCTCTCCCGCAGCCGCTTGGTCGCGAGCCGGACCATCGTCTGGAACCCCAGGCGCTCCTGGTCGAAGGCCTGCGCCCGGGCTTCCTCCTCCACGATCTCGTAGATGCGCTCTTCGGACAGGGAGAGGAATACTTCGGTGAGTTGAGCGGAGCAGTAGTCGGCGTATTTGGCTCGCAGTACGCCTTCGTCGGACTCCGATCCTTTCTCGGCATCCCGACGGGGCGCTGGACGCTCCGTATCGGAAGACACGGCTATACTCGGCTCGCATTCGCTGGCCAACCCCTCACCTCCCCGCTCACCAACTCCCTGCGCGATTTAGCCCCGGGGGGGACGGGCGTCAACGGCTGGCAGCCCGCGGGACGGGCCGACAAGACTTTGGCGGGGACCGCACTCCGCGACCGGGCCCGCGCTCGCGCGCGCTCGCCGGCCGCCTCTCTCAGCGGTGTCTCGGAGCGGGGGTTCTGAGTTCTTCGAAGATGATGCGGCGGGCCAGAACGTACTGTATGGCTCGCTCGAGGAACTCCGGATCTCGCTGGCGCACGGCCTCCACATCCGCAGCAAGCTCCTTCGGAAGATCCACGGCGACGTTGACGAGGCGACAGTCGGATGATGCCATCATGGTCAAGGACACACTCGCAAGAAATTCGAGGGTTTCGCGCTTTGTATCGGAACGGACCCCGGAGGTCCGTGGCTATCGGGGACCGTGCTTTTCCCGTCGCGCCATGAGGATAGGATCGACGCTCCCGCTCCTGCAAGCGGACGACCCATCCGCTCCCGGATCGGAGGGTTGTGTAATGAGCTCGTAACAGGCTGTTTTATCGTGTGTTACGTGACTGTTGAATGATCGTCCAAAACTCACGATCATGTGTGGATTGTGCCGCTGCTCCACTTCGTCGCCGCGCGGCTCCCGTGCCGTGTTTTTGCCCGTTACATGCGGAGATGAACGGGCTAGGACGGCGGTTCGGATCAACCGGCGTGCGCATGTTTTTTTTCAAAAAATATGGATTGCCGCCGATGCGCGGCGCGCCTGCCGGATGCTTCGCCGTTGGGGGTTTCGCGGGCGGTGCCGGCAGGGGCTCGACCGTGCGACCGGGGGGGCGGGCGGCTATGCTGTGCGCTCCAACTTCCGCGGGGTGACGGAGGCGGAAGGGATGGCCTTGAGACGCACGGAAACGGAGGGACGCGAGTGACGGATTCCGCGCCTGGCGCGTTGATTCTCGGCGCCTCGAGCGGCTTTGGCGAAGCGGCTGCGCTGGAGTTCGCCGAAGCGGGTTACGACATCTACGGCGTGCACCTGGACCGGCGCGCGGGACTCGCGCACGTGGGGGGGATCCGGGAGTCGATCGAAGCGCGCGGGCGGCGCGCGAGCTTCTTCAACGTGAACGCGGCCTCCGCGAAGAAGCGCGACAGGGTCCTGGACGAAATCGCCGAGAACGCGGCGCCGGGCTCCGTTCGCGTGCTGCTGCACTCCCTGGCCTTCGGAACGCTGCGCCCCTTCGTGCCCGGCGGCGCTCCCGGGATGAGTCCCGAGCAGATGAACATGACGCTCGACGTCATGGCCCATACGCTCGTCTACTGGACCCAGGGGCTGCTGGAGCGCGACCTGATGGGCGAGGGCGGCCGGATCTTCGCCATGACCTCCTCCGGCGGCGACCGCGTGATCCCCTCCTACGGGGCCGTCTCCGCGGCCAAGGCCGCGCTCGAATCGCACTGCCGCCAACTCGCGCTCGAACTCGCGACGAAGGGCATCACCGTCAACGCGATCCGGGCCGGCGTGACGGATACGCCCGCGCTCCGGAAGATCCCCGGCGCGGAGCACATGATCGCCGAAGCCGCGGCCCAGAACCCGCACGGCCGACTCGGAACCCCGGAGGACGTGGCGCGCTGCATGGTCGCGCTCGCCCGGCCGGAAACCGGGTGGATGACGGGGAACACGATCCGCGTGGACGGGGGCGAGGACTTCGTCGGCTCCCGGCCGCCCGGGGACTGAGGCGGGTGGACCCCCGGCGACTGGCCGGACCGGCGGCGGAGGTAGCCCGGGAGATGATCTCCGACGAGGTGGACTACTGGCGGCGCGAGGTCACCCGACCCTGGCGGACGGGACGGCCCGGGCGCTGGGCGGAGGTCGGCCGCTGGATCGGGACCGGCCTCGCGGTGGGCGCCGCGGTGTGGGGCGTGATCGCCGCGGTGCAGGCGGAGCGCCTCCGGGACTAGCAGCCCGTGGCGGCGGTCATGACGCCCCGCGCGGCGGCTCGCGTCAATTTCCGGGCAGGTTGATGACGATCTCGATCCGGCGGTTCCGCGCGCGCCCTTCCTCCGTCTCGTTGCTCGCGATCGGGCGTTCCTCGCCGAGGCCGGTCGCCTCGACCCGCGAGGATGGAATGGGCACCCGCGCGAGAATGTGCTCGCGCACGGCGATGGCCCGCCGCTGACTCAGCGCCTGGTTCCCGCGCGTCCCGCCCTGCGCGTCGGTGTGCCCCTCGATTCTCAGGCTCGCCCCGGGAAAGGTCGTGATGACGCGCTGAACCTTCGTGAGCAGGGGATACAGCGCCTCGTCGATCTCGGCCCGGGCGGGCTCGAAGGTGAGGCCGAAAAGCCGGAGGACGAGCCGGTCTCCGACGAGCAGGACTTCCCCTTCCGAAGGCGTGAAGAGGCCCTGGACCTCGCGCAGCCGCGCTTCCCGCTCGCGTACCGCGAGCAGTTCGTCCCGGGCACCCGTGAAGCGCTGCTCGAACTCGGCCAGGCGGTCCTCCAGCGAGGCCAGCCGGCCGTCGAGTTCCGAAGCCCGCGCCCGTTCGTCGGCCAACTCGGCGCCCAGCCGCTCGTTGTCCGCCCGGAGGCGGGAGACGGCCCCCGCGATGCGCGCGGTCGTCTCGCCGGCGTTGCTCCGCAGGGGTGCCACGTCCGCGGCTTCGGCAAGGCGGGACAGGTCCGCCTCATGCTCGTCGATGAGTCGTTCGACCGTCACATGGCGCCGGCGCACGCTGTCGAACAGGGCGGCAATGCGGTGCGCGCGGGTGAAGGCGGCGAACGCGGCTTCTCCGGCCCGCGCCGGCCCCTCCACCGGAGCGAGGCTCTCGATCTCCGCTTCCGCGCTCGCCAGGTGCGCCTCGCCCACCCCGAACGCGTTCGGGGACAACTCGCTCGCGCCCGCGTTCAGGGCGGCGGTTCGCGCCTGCATCGCCGCTCCCAGAAACTGGTCGCGCCGCGCCGCACGGGTCGCCCGCCGGTAGAGGGTCGTCGCGCGGCTCGCCCGCACGGCGACGTCCTCCATGTCTTCGCGTTCGAGGCGGCGGCCGGCCGTTTCCAGTTCGTCCTCGGCCCTCGCCCACCCCTGGGCCGCCCGCGTCTCGGCCTCGGAGGCGCGGGCTTCGTCCCGGGCGGCGAGCACCGTCATGAAGTGCGGCCGGCCCGCGACCGCGCTCCGCTCCGCCGCTTCGAGCCAGCGTCCGGCCTCGTCCAGCAACTCTTCGAACCGGCCGTCCTCCCGGCCACCTCTCAGGCGGCGCGACGCGTCCTCCAACCGGTCCGCGGCCTCCTCGAACGAAGAGGGCGCGAGGAGGTGGACCGCGCTCTCGCGCGCCTGGCCGAGCCGGGCTTCGAGGGCCTGCAGCGAAGCGGCGCCTTCCTGGCCGGCGGCGGGACCGGGACAGAGGAGGCAGGAGGCGACCGCGACGGCCGCGACGAGTCCTCCGAGCCGGACAAACGTCATGTCTTCCGTCATGTCTTCGGTAATCATCCATTCCACGATACGCAGGGCAGCGGGCACCTTTCAATCTCACTCCCGGGCCGCCAGATTGCGCCTCCCTTCGTGAATGAAATTCAGCCATGGGGAATCCCTTCATGAAACCACTCGTTGACGAGGTTCAGCAGGGCCCGATTCCGGCTCCCGCCAACGAACCTGTTTACGACTACGCCCCGGGCAGTCCGGAACGCGCCGCCCTCAAGGAAGAGCTGCTCCGCCAGCGGGGCGAGGTCGTCGACATCCCGCTGATCATCGGCGGACGCGAGGTGCGGACGTCGCGCACTTTCGACGTGACGATGCCGCACGACCACGGCCACGTGCTGGCCCGCTGCCACATCGCCGGGGCCGCCGAGGCGCAGGCCGCCATCGACGCCTCGCGCGCCGCCTGGACGGAGTGGTCGCACCGGGCCTGGGAAGACCGGGCCGCGATTCTCCTCCGCGCCGCGGAACTGCTCGCCGGTCCCTGGAGGATGAAGCTCAACGCGGCGACGATGCTCGGACAGAGCAAGACGGCGATCCAGGCCGAGATCGACTCCGCCTGCGAGATCGTCGATTTCTGGCGCTTCAACTCCTTCTTCGCGGGGCGCGTGCACGCGGAGCAGCCCATCTCCGGGCCGGGCGTGCGGAACCGCATGGACCACCGCCCGCTCGAAGGGTTCGTCTACGCCATCAGCCCGTTCAACTTCACGGCCATCGGCGCCAACCTGACGACATCTCCCGCGCTCATGGGGAACGTCGCGGTCTGGAAGCCCTCGACCACCGGCGTGCTCGGGTCCTACTACGTGATGAAGCTCCTCGAAGCCGCGGGGCTCCCGCCGGGCGTGATCAACTTCATCCCGGGCGTCGCCTCGGAGATCAGCGACATCCTCCTGTCGAGCCCGGAACTCGGCGGCATCCACTTCACCGGTTCGACCGGCACCTTCCAGCACCTCTGGAAGTCCGTCGCGCAGAACGTGGAGAACTATCGCGCCTATCCGAGACTCGTCGGCGAGACGGGAGGGAAGGACTTCATCCTCGCGCACGAGAGCGCGGACCCGCAGGCGCTCGCGGTCGCGATCGTGCAGGGCGCCTTCGAGTACCAGGGACAGAAGTGCTCCGCGACCTCCCGCGTGTACGTGCCCGATACGATGTGGGAGGACGTGCGGGACCGGGTCGTCGCGATGACCGGGGAACTCCGCATGGGCGACCCGGCGGACTTCCGGAACTTCCTCGGCGCCGTGATCGACCGGACGGCGTTCGACCGCATCAAGTCGTACATCGACTACGCCCGTGAATCCGGCGATGCGCGCATCCTCGCCGGCGGCGGCTGCGATGACAGCCGGGGCTACTTCATCGAACCCACCGTCGTCGAAGCGGACGATCCCGGGCACAAGCTGATGTGCGAGGAGATCTTCGGGCCGGTCGTGACCCTGCACTCGTACCAGGCCTCGGACTGGGAACCCACGCTGGCCCTGGTCGACAAGACGTCCCCGTACGCGCTCACCGGCGCGGTGTTCGCGCGCGATGAGGCCGCCGTCCAGAGCGCGGGCGCGGCGCTCCGGAACGCCGCGGGGAACTATTACATCAACGACAAGCCGTCCGGCGCCGTCGTCGGCCAGCAGCCCTTCGGCGGCGGTCGCGCGAGCGGCACGAACGACAAGGCCGGATCCGTGCTGAACCTCGTGCGCTGGGTCTCCCCCCGGACGATCAAGGAGACCTTCGACCCCCCCGTCGACTACCGGTATCCCTTCATGGAGGCGGAGTGAGGAGGGGTGTTTGGCTGCTGGTGGCCGCGGGCGCGGCGGCCGGGTGCGGCGACGAGCCCGAGGTCGACAGTCGGCAAGCGTTGGAAAACGCGACGTTCCTCACGCTGGACGGCGGCGAGATCACGCTCACGGCGGGAGCGACGACCGGTCCGGACAATGTGCGGTACGAACTCCTCCTCACGGCCGACGGCGACCTCGACTTCGATTCGGGCATCGACGCGGTCGCCGTACTCGCGGCGGATCACGGGCGGGAACGGTTCCTGACCCTGCATGCCGTGCTGAGGGACGGCGATGAGATGCGGGACGTGTCCGCGCGCCTCATTGGAGACCGGATCGAAGTCCACCGGGCGGAGGTTCTCGGCGGCATGATCCGGCTGAACGTCCGGGTTCGCCGGCCCGGCGATCCAGTCACGGTTCGCCCATCGGTCGACCGGACTCCGCACTTCGCGCTCACGAACCGGGGGCTGACCCCCGTCGCGCTCATCGACGTCGCCGTTGGGGAGGAGGCGCAGACGGGTGGCGCCGAAGCCGGGAACGGGACGCCCGCGGCCGCGCCCGCGCTGCACACCCACGAATGGGAGCTTGAGTCGTTCGACAGCGGGGACTGGAGCGCGAACCTCCGGGCGCTGCGTGAACCCGTGACGCTCAGATTCCGGGCGGAGCCGCGGGACGCCGCGGACGTCACCGGTGATTTGGCGGGATACGCCGGCTGCAACCGGATCTTCGGGAGTTTCCGCATGCACGAGGCGGAGGCTCTGCGATTCTACGGCGTTACGGTCATGCGCAGGCTCTGCCGGGAACGGCAGGCGGAGTTCGAGCAGCGCCTTCTCGAGGCGCTTCGTGCCGTGAGGGCGTTCCAGGTCGAGGACGACCGAATGACGCTCGCGTTCCACGGGGGCGCGATTCGTTTCCGGGCCGGACGGCCGCTGGCGTCGCGCGCGGGCGCGGCTCCGGCCCCGCCCGACGCGGGTTCAATGTAGATTCACGGTTCGCCCCTCCGGGAGGAGACCCGGTTCGGGCGGGGAGAGGCGCGACGGTATGGGACGTTTTACGGACGAGGAACTGCAGCGGAAAGTGCAGGAGGGGTTCATCGTCGAGTCCGAAGAGGACATGACGGAGACCTACAAGCGGGCGCTCATCACGCAGCTCACCGTCCAGGGCGACACGGAACTCATCAGCGCGCCGGCCTACTTCATGGCCGCCCGGGACGCTCCGTCCACGAACACGATGGTCTCGGCCACGGCAATCATTCAGGACGAACTGGGGCACGCGAACATCGCCTACCGCCTGCTCGAGGACCTCGGCGTCGACCGTCACTGGCTCCTCTACGAACGGGAACCCGCCCACTTCAAGCACCCCTACGGGTTCGACCAGCCGCTGATGAACTGGGCCGAACTCGTTTCGGCGAACGCGCTCTACGACCGGGCCGGGATCACGCTGCTGGGCGACGTGCACCGCAACACGAGCTACGGGCCGCTCAAGCGCGGCCTCGTCAAGGTGAGCCTCGAGGAGAACTTCCACCTGCGGCACGGCGAGGTCTGGATCCGCCGCTTCGCCGAGGCGGGGGGCGCCGCGAAGGAAGCGGTGCAGCGGACGCTCGACTGGATGTTCCCGATGGGCGTGGAGTGGTTCGGCATGCCCGACGACCGGAAGCACCACAACGCGCAGCTCGACTTCCGCCTCAAGGGGATGACGAACGACCAGCTCCGCCGGACCTGGCTCAAGGCCGTCGTGCCGCTGTGCGAGGAGCTGGGGTACGACCTTCCGGCGCAGTACGACCCCGGTACGGACGAGGTGGAGCTGACCTACGAGCTTCCCTGCCAGTACGACCCGGAGGCGCGACGCTGGCTCTTCAACGAGACGATCACCTGGAAGCAGGTGTTCCAGCGGTGGAAGGCACGCGGCCCGATGAACGAGCAGTACGTCGATTCGCTGCGGAGGAGCCGATTCGCGGTCGAACGGCTGCTCGCGGCATGAACGCCGACGGCCCGGCAGGCGGCGTGGCCCCGCGGCCCCTCCCGCGCTACGAGGAGGGCATGGATTTCGGCGCCGTCCTCCGGGAGACCCGGGGCGGACGGGAGCTGCCGCCCCCCCCCGCGTTCGCCGAACCCGCGGCGGATCTCGCGGAACGGGCGCACCGGGCGCTCTATGAAGTGGCGGACCCGGAGTTTCCGATTTCGATCGTCGACCTCGGACTCGTCCGCGGGGTCGAGGGGGACGAGGAAGCCGCGTCGGTCACCGTCCACCTCACCTTCACCGCCACGGCCTGCCCCTGCATGGATTTCATCCAATGGGACGTGCGGGAGCGCCTCCTGGAGCTGGACGGAATCCGGAAGGTCGAGATCGTGACGGAGTGGGATCCTCCGTGGACGACGGCGGCGATCTCCGCGCGCGGGCGGAAACTCCTGCGCTCCGTCGGAGTCGTCACGTGAGCGGCAACGGACGGGTGTACGAGGTGTTCGCGCGCAAGAAGAGGGCGGACCGCTTCGAGCATGTGGGCGCGGTGTCCGCCCCCAACGAACAACTCGCGCGCGTCTACGCGTGGCAGACGTACGACGAGGCGAAGTGGTTCGAGATGACGGTCGCGCCGCGCGATGCGTTCGCGGCGGTGAACCGGCAGCAGGATCCCTTCACGCTCGGCGGCCCGGCCGGTCGCGCGCCATCGGCGGACTCGCGGTGACGGCGGACTCGCGGTGACGGAGGGCGGCTTCCGTTCGGCGGAGGACCTTCCGGAGGGCGTGTCGGGGCACCTCGGCAACCTCATCCTCGCCCTCGCCGACAACAAGCGGCTGCTCGGCATCCGCTACTCGGACTGGCTTCTCGGCGCGCCCTCCGT
The DNA here is from genome assembly GCF_947581785.1 of Candidatus Palauibacter polyketidifaciens. Lineage (NCBI taxonomy): Bacteria > Pseudomonadati > Gemmatimonadota > Gemmatimonadia > Candidatus Palauibacterales > Candidatus Palauibacteraceae > Candidatus Palauibacter > Candidatus Palauibacter polyketidifaciens. Next base: position 74,743 of record NZ_CANPVO010000018.1, read on the forward strand.
CGAGGCCGGCATCGCCTGCTCCGCGATGGCGCAGGACGAGTGGGGCCACGCCCGCATCCTCTACGCGCTGCTGCGCGACTTCGGCCACGATCCGGCCGCGCTCGAACACGAACGCGCATCCGGCGAGTATCACAGTTCGGAACTGCTGGACCGGGACGTCGGATCGTGGGAGGAGTTCCTCGCCCTCAACTTCCTGTGGGACACCGCGCTCTCGGTCCAGTTCGAGATGCTCGCGGAGAGCCGCTACGAGCCGATCCACTACAAAGTGCGCAAGCTGCTCGAGGAAGAGCGGTTCCACTTCGATCACGGACAGGGGTGGACCTCGCGGCTGCTGAGCGCCGAGGGCGGGCGCGCGGCGCTGACCGGAGCGTTCGGCGCGGCCTGGAACGCGTGTCTCTGCTGGTTCGGCCCCGAGGACGACCCGCTCATCGCGACGCTCGCCGCGCATGGAATCGTACGGCGGGGTGCCGCCGGGGCGCGGGCGCGCTGGCTCGAACGGGTGGGCCCGCTCGCCGCGGAGACGGGTTTGGCCCGCGAGGCCGACGCGATCTGGGCCAGTACGCGCGAGCCGGTCTGGGAGGGCTACCTCGCAGGGCGTCGGCGCGCGGCGGAGGGGGGACCCGATGAAGACTCCCTCGCCCGGGTCCGGGGCGACCGCAACCGAGAACTCCTGATGGACTGACCCCGTGGCCGACGGCGCGAAGCGCGACAACACGAAGGGCGAGACCCCGCCACGGAAACCGCCGCTCGACGATCCCATCGAGTCGTCCGCCATGCCGTCCTCCGTCCCCTGCCCCTTCTGCGACTCGGACGATACCGACCCGTTCGCCACGTTCGGAGGACAGGCCTCGACGGCCCAGTACTACTGCAACGCCTGCCGGACGGTGTTCGAGGCGCTGAGGTGGCGCTGAACGGGTATCCCGCGGTCCCGGACGGCGGCCTCCTCGCCCGCCTCACGAGGCCGGCGTGATCGTCCGGCGTATCCGCGCACACCGAGCGGTCTGCCAACCATTCCACCGGCATGGGGGTCTTATAGGTCACAGAGACGCGGACCGGGAAACTTCCGCTCCGGTTTCCCGTACCAGAAGGGTACAGATCGCAGCCGCCGACATGGAGAAGGGATGGGACACATGGACAGACTGTCGAAGTGGGCGACGACGGGCTCTCTGGCCTGGCTGTTGATGGCGGTGGGGCTGATCCTGGGCACGCACAGCGGAGCCGTGCAGGGCACGCAGGCGACCGGGACGGTTGACGCGCCGGCGACGACGGGCGCATGTCCCGAGCTTCCCGACGCACCGACCGCCGCGACCGCCGCCCCCGATTTCGACGTGATTTCCTGACGAGACCCCGTCAGGCCACGCACGACGCCCGTCGGGCCGGGTCCCCCGCGGATCCGGCCCCTTTTTTTTCGCCCGTTCCGGTTCGCCGTCAATCTCGTAGTTTCCCCCATGCCGCAACGAGAGCGTCTCGATTTCATCCGTCAGATCGTCGCCGAGGATGTCCTGAGCGGGCGTCATGGGGGGCGCGTGCTCACGCGCTTTCCGCCCGAGCCCAACGGCTTCCTTCACGTGGGGCACGCCTCCGCCATCTGCCTCGACTTCGAGGTGGCGCGGGAGTACGGGGGCCGCACGACGCTGCGCATGGACGACACGAATCCGACGACGGAGGATCCGTCTTACGTGGAGGCGATCGCGCGGGACATCCGCTGGCTCGGGTTCGAGTGGGACGGCGAGATCCGCTACGCGTCGGACTACTTCGGGGCGCTCTACCGGATGGCGCTGCGGATGATCGAGGATGGCTTCGCCTACGTCGACAGCCTGTCCGAGGAGGAGATCCGCGCGCACCGCGGGTCCGTGCGCGAACCCAGCCGGCCCAGCCCGTTCCGGGATCGCTCGGCCGAGGAGAACCTGGACCTCTTCCGGCGCATGCGCGCGGGGGAGTTCGAGGATGGTGAACACGTGCTCCGCGCGCGGATCGACCTCGCCTCGTCGAACATGAAGCTGCGCGACCCCCTGATGTACCGCATCCGGCACGCGCACCACTACCGGACGGGCGACGAATGGCCGATATACCCCTTCTACGACTGGGCGCACGGCCAGTCCGACGCCATCGAGGGGATCACGCACTCCTTCTGCACGCTCGAGTTCCAGGACAATCGAGCGCTCTATGACTGGTTCATCGAGCATACGCGTCCCGCTTCCGCCCGCATCGACCGCGTGCCGGGAGCGGAGGGCGGCGGCGGAGAGGCGCTCGGCTCGTGGGATCCGCGGCCCCGCCAGTACGAGTTCGCGCGCCGCAATCTCGACTACACGATCGTGAGCAAGCGGAAACTCCTCCTCCTCGTGGAGGACGGACACGTCTCGGGCTGGGACGACCCGCGCATGCCCACGCTGGCCGGCTTCCGGCGCCGCGGGATCCCTCCCGATGCGATTCGGACCTTCTGCCGGCAGGTCGGGATCGGAAAAGCCGACAACCGGGTGGAGATCGCCACCCTTGAATGGGCGGTGCGCGAGGCGCTGAACCGGCGTGCGCCGCGCGTGCTCGCGGTGCTGCGCCCCCTCGAGGTCATGATCGACAACTACCCGGAAGGCGAGGTTGACTGGATCGAAGCCCCGTACTTTCCGCGCGGCGCCGCTGCCCCGCCGGAGGGGTGGCCGGAAGCGCGGAAGGTCCCGTTCACCCGCGTCCTCTACATCGAGCGGGACGACTTCGCCGAGGAGCCGACCCCTGGCTTTCGCCGGCTCGCCCCCGGACGCGAGGTGCGCCTGCGGCACGGCTATTTCATCACCTGCCGCCGCGTGGAGAAGGACGACGCCGGCCGGATCGTGCGCCTGCACTGCACGTACGACCCGGAGACGCGAAGCGGATCGGCGCCGGACGGGCGTCGGCCGGCGGGTACGATCCACTGGGTGTCCGCCACGGAGTCCGTGCCGATGGAGGTCCGCCTCTACGACCGCCTGTTCCGCGTCTCGAACCCGGCCGGAGACGCCGAAGGCCTGCGGGAGAGCCTGAACCCGGACTCGCTGCAGATCCTGACGGACGCGCGCGGCGAGCCGAGCCTGGCCGACGGTCCGCCCGAGACGGCCTGGCAGTTCGAGCGGCTGGGCTACTTCGTCCCGGACCGGGCCACGAGAGCCGCGGCCGCGGACGCAGACGGCGCGGATGGCGCGGGCGGCGACGCCCCGGCCGGCGGCCCGCTCGTCTTCAACCGGACGGTGACGCTCCGCGACGCCTGGAGCCGGCGCGCGAAGTCGGACGGAACCCGCGACGCCGACGCCACGGAGGCGCGGACCCCGGCGGAAGACGGGGCGACCGAGTCGGCGGTCCCCGGCATCGACTCGGCGCGGGAGGCCCGCGATGCGGCGAGGCGCGCCGACCCCGCGCTCCAGGCGGCCTTCGACCGCTTTCGGGATCCGCTGGGGCTGCCGGACGAACTTGCCGACCTGCTCAGTGGTTCCGCCGAATCGGTGCAGTATTATGAGCGGGCGATCCGCGGCGGCGCAGATCCGGCCGCCGTCGCGACCTGGCTCGTGCACGAGGTCCGCGGCGCCGGCGGCAGCGAAGGTGACGCGGGCGCACTCGATCCGGAGGCGCTGGCCGAGCTGGTGGAACTCGTCCTCGAACGCTCGATCTCGCGGGCGGTGGCGAAGTCGCTCCTGGCGCGACTCGTGGCGGAGGGCGGCAGCCCCCGGGAGATCGTCGGGCGCGAGGGGCTGGGCCGGATCGGCGATGCGGAGCAGATTCGCGAGGTCGTCGACGGTGTCGTGGCCGCTCATCCGGCCGAGGTGGCGCGCTATGCCGCCGGGCACACCGGCCTCGCCGGTTTTTTCGTGGGCCAGGTCATGCGCGCGACGCACGGGCGCGCGGACCCGGCCATCGTGAGGGAACTCCTCGAGGAGAGTCTCAATGACGCTACGTGAAGCGGTGCTTCGATCGCGCCGGTATGCCCGCGGCGGGTTTCTCGTACTCGCGCTTGGCGGGCTGACGCCGGCCACGGCGCTCGAAGCGCAGGACCCGGTGCCCGCGGACAGCGTGATCTCGCTCGGGGAGTTGATCGTCTCGGCGCTCCGCGCCCCGACGTCCGTGGGAGAGGTCCCCGTCAACGTGACGACCGTGACGCGCGAGGAGCTGCGTCTCTCCGCCGCGCAGACGCTCCAGGATGTCCTTCAGGAGGTGCCCGGACTCAACTTCCGCTTCCCCTTCCAGGCGGGCGTCGCGCACCCCTCATGGCAGGCCGTGACCCTGCGCGGGCTGGGGGGCACCGCGGCCAGCCGGACGCTCGTCCTGGTCGACGGCGTCCCGCTGAACGACCCGTACTTCGGCTGGGTGCGCTGGAGCCAGGTGCCGGTCGAAGTCATCGAGCGCATCGAGATCGTGCGCGGCGGGGCCACGGTCAGCTGGGGGAGTCAGAGCCTCGCGGGCGTCGTCCACGTGATCACCCGCTCGGGTGGCGGCGGCGGATTCTCCGCGAGCGCGCAGGGAGGGAGCCAGTCCACCTTCCGCGGCGACGCGATGGCGTCCTTCGGCGACGACCGCGCCGGCGGCTACGTGGCCGGCGAGCTCTTCAACAGCGACGGCTACATCCTGACCGAGCCCAGCCTGCGTGGCGCCGTGGACATCCCCTCCGCGTCGAGCCACGGGGCCCTCCGCGCGAAGGTCGAGTTCCAGGCCGGGGACCGCCTGCGCATCCACGCCCAGGGGAACTACTTCGACCAGGACAAGGACAACGCGACGCCCCTCCGGAACAACACGACGGAAGCGGGATTCGGGCAGGTCGGGGCCACGCTGACGACCGGCGAGACGTCTTCGCTCGCGTTCAACGCCTACATGCAGTCGCAGTCCTACGTGAACTCGTTCTCGGGGGTCGAGGCGGGCCGAAACAGCGAGGAGCCGTCCATCAGCCAGGACGTTCCCTCATCGGGCGTGGGCGCCAACCTGGTGTGGAGCGGGGAAGCCGGCACCATAGGCGTCGATTTCCTGCGCGCGACGGGGTCCGCGACGGAGCGGTACCTGTACCGGGACGGCGCCTTCGCGAGGCAGCGTGAGACCGGAGGCGATCAGACCCTGTTCGGCCTCTTCAGCCAGCTTCAGACTGATCTCGGCGACCGGTGGCGGTTATGGTCCGGTGGTCGGCTCGACGTGTGGCGCAACTCGTCCGGATCGCGGCACATCCTCAATACGGCGGACCGCAGCGTGCTCACGGATGATGCGTTCGAAGACCGCAGCGGGACGCAGTTCAGCCTGAATACCGGCATCCTGTACGATGCTTCCGAACAGGTCGCGCTGCGGGCGAGCGTCTACACCGGCCTGCGCGTCCCGACGCTGAACGAACTTTACAAGCCGTTCCGCGCAGCCGGGAACGTCGTCAACGAGTCGAACGAGGCGCTGAATCCGGAAAAGGTCACGGGCCTCGAGATCGGCGTGGACTTTCAGCCCGATCCCGCCGTGCTGGTCCGGCTGACCGGTTTCCACTCGTCCGTGCGCAACGCGATCACCGACGTGACGATCCAGGAAGCCGAGACGTCCGGCGTCATCCAGCCGTGCGGCTTCGTGGCGGCCGGTGGCGTGTGCCGGCGACGCGACAATGTGGGAACGCTGCGCAGCGTCGGCCTCGAGACGGAGATCGAACTGCGGCCATCCGCTGTCTGGCTGCTGGCGGTGAACCACCAGTACAACCCGACCGAGGTCACCGACGCGCCGGGCCGCCCGGACCTGATCGGCAACGAGGTGCAGGGGAGCCCGACCCACCGCGCCATGCTGCGCGTCGGGCATATCGACCCGTCGACGCTGGAGGTGGTCGCGACGGCCCGGTACCTGGGCGCCCGGTTCGACAACGACCTCAACACGGGGGAGATCGCGGGCTCATTCCTCCTGGATGTCCGGTTTCGCCGTCAGCTGACGAGCCGGCTGAGCGCGTTCGCGAGCGTGCAGAACCTCTTCGACGCGATCGCGGAGATGTCCCACGACGCGAACGGGTTCATTCGCGTGGGCGCGCCGCGCACGCTGATCGGCGGTCTGCGGGTGCGGTTCGGCGGCTGAACGAGGCGCGACAGCCGGCTACGGCCCGGGCCGGCCGCGTGCGCCGCTTCGGGTACGGCCGGCGGCTCAGTCGTCGAGCGTGAGCTGCGCCGTGAGCGCGTCGATCTCCCGGCGGAGTTCGGCCACGAGGTCGTCCAGCGGGACGATCCGGCTCTCGCGGACGCCGCGGTGGCTGAGTTCCGCGCCCCCCGCCTCCAGCGAGCGTTCGCCGATGACGAGGCGCAGCGGGAGGCCGCGCAGGTCGGCGTCGTTGAACTTCACGCCGGCGCGGAGTTCCCGCCGGTCGTCGTAGATCACCTCGATCCCGGCGGCGCACAGCTCCTCGAACACCCGGTCCGCCGTCTCCCACGTCGCCTCCTCCCGCGCGAGCACGACGAGCGAGACGTGATACGGAGCGACGGAGATCGGCAGCTTGAGGCCGTAGTCGTCCCGGTGTTCCTCGGCCACGCAGGCCAGGAGGCGCCCGGTCCCGATCCCGTACGAGCCCATCCAGATCGGGCGCTCGACCCCCTCCTCATCCGCGTACATCGCCCCCAGCCCCTCGGAGTAGCGGGTGCCGAGCTGGAAGATGTTCCCCACCTCCACGCCGCGCGCCATGCGCAGCCCTTCGCCACAGCGCCCGCACGGCGCGCCCTCGAAGGCGAGCGCGACGGGGCCGACGACCGTGGGCTCGTAGTCCCGGCCGCAGCAGACGTTGCGGAGGTGATAGTCCGTCTCGTTCGCTCCGAGCACCAGGTTCGGGGATTCCGTCACCCAGCGGTCGACGACGAAGATCGCGGCCCCTGGCTCCACCCCCACCGGCGAGGCGAATCCGGGCACCATCCCGGCCGCGGCGATCTCCTCCTCGTGCGCCGGGCGAAGCTCGAGCGCGCCCGTGAGATTCTGGACCTGGATCGGGTTCGCCTCGAGGTCGCCGCGCACGATCGCCGCGATCAGCTTCTCTTCGCGCGCCCCCTCCTCCCCGGCGAAGCTGCCCATGTAGAAGACCATCTTCCCGGTCTCCGGGGCAGAGACCCCGAGCAGTCCCGTGACCTCCTCGATCGTGGACGTGCCGGGCGTGTGGACGCGCTCGACCGGCGACATCCCGCCCTCCCGGGGCTCGAGCGCGAACTCGGCGACCTCGCGGTTCGCCGCGTAGCCGCAGGCGTCGCAGAGCGCGAGGCTGTCTTCGCCGATCGGCGTCACGTACATGAACTCGTGCGCGATCTTGCCGCCCATCATGCCCGTGTCGCTCCGCACGGCCGTGAGCGGCAGCGCGCAGCGGCGTCCGATGCGCTCGTACGCCTCGTAGTGCCGGTCGTACTGCTCCGCGAGCCCCTCCGGATCCCGGTCGAGCGAATAGGAGTCCTTCATGATGAACTCGCGCACGCGAATCAGCCCGCCGCGGGAACGGAGTTCGTCCCGGAACTTGGTCTGCATGTGATAGACCATGGCCGGGAGCTGCCGGTAGGACTGGATCTCCGACGCCGCGTGGAAGGCCACGACTTCCTCGTGCGTCATCGCCAGCAGCAGGTCCCGCTCGCGGCGGTCGACGAACCGGGCCATCGTCGCATCGATGTCGTACCAGCGGCCCGTCGCCTGCCACAGCTCCGCCGGATGCACGACGGGCATCGACAGCTCCTGTCCGTCGATCCGGTCCATCTCCTCGCGCAGGATCTGCTCGATCTTCCGCAGCGACCGCCACGCGAGAGGCAGGTAGGAGAAGATGCCCGCCGCGAGCTGGCGGACGTAGCCGGCCCTCAGGAGGAGGCTGTGGGACTCGATCTCCGTTTCCCCCGGCGCCTGGCGCAGGGTCATGCCGAAGAGGTTCGAGACTCGCTGTCCTGTACGTTCGGTTCGATTCACGGGTCGACCGCTTAAGGGGGGTGACGAATGGCCGTCGGACGGCGCGGCGAGAGACACGCGACGCTAACCGGCCCGCTGTCCGCAGGCCAGCATCGCGATAAGATACCGGCCCGGCAGCGATGCGACTTCATCCCGGAGTAACCCGTGTTCCGAAGGTTCCGAAGGCCCGTACCCCATGTGATATCCCTCGCGACCGCCGTCCTCGCCTCGGCGTTGACGATTCCGGTCGCCGCCCGTCCGCTTCACGGCCAGGAGCCGCCGGAGACGGGCGAGTCGAGGGAGCCGAAGGCGGAACTCTCGGCGCTGCACGACATCGTGGCGGCGGTTTCGGTCTCGCGGGTGGAGGCGGACATCCGGCGGCTCGCGGGCTTCGGCACCCGTCACACGCTGTCGGACACGCTGTCCGACACCCGCGGGATCGGAGCCGCCCGGCGCTGGATCAAGGCCGAGTTCGACGCGATTTCCGCGACGTGCGGCGGGTGCCTGGAGGTCTCGTACCAGACGTCCCTCGTCATGGGCGCGGCGCGCATCCCCGACACGACGGCCGTCGTCAACGTGCTCGCGATCCAGCGCGGGACGACGGACCCGGGCCGCTACGTCGTGATGTCGGGGGATATCGACTCGCGCGCCACGGGCGCGCTGGATGGCGTCACCGACGCGCCCGGCGCGAACGACAACGCGTCCGGGATGGCCGGCGTCCTGGAGGCCGCCCGCGTCCTCACGCAGTACGAGTTCAACGGGTCCATCATCTACGCGGGGCTCTCCGGCGAGGAGCAGGGGCTGTTCGGCGGGCGGCACATGGCCCGGGTCGCGCTCGACGAGGGCTGGCGCCTCGAGGCGGTGCTGAACAACGACATGATCGGCAACATCCAGGGCCAGAACGGCGTCTCGGATAACACGATCGCGCGCATCTTCGCCGAGGGCACGCGCGCGGACGAAACCGAGCAGGTCGCCGCGCGGCGGCGCGTCACCGGGGGCGAGGTGGACTCGCCGTCGCGGAATCTCGCCCGTTTCGTCGACCGCCTCGTGGACGGCTACGTCCCGAATCTGGACATGATGATGGTGTACCGGCTGGACCGGTTCGGACGCGGCGGGCACCACCGGCCGTTCAACGACGTCGGCTTCCCCGCCGTGCGGATCATGGAGGCGAACGAGGACTACCGGCGCCAGCACCAGGACATCCGCGTGGAGGATGGCGTCGAATACGGCGACGTCATCGATGAGGTCGAGTTCGATTTCGCCGCGAAGCTGACGGCGGTGAACGCGATCTCGCTCGCCGCCATGGCCTGGGCTCCCGCGCCGCCGCGGAACGTGGCGATCCAGGGCGCCGTCCGGCCGTCCACGACGCTGCGGTGGGATCCCGTCCCCTCCGACCACGCCCCGAACCTCGCGGGCTACCGCATCTACTGGCGGCTCACCGATGCGCCGCAGTGGCAGTGGAGCGTCTTCGCGGGCGACGTGACCGAGCACACGCTCGAGAACATCGTCATCGACAACTACCTCTTCGGCGTGGCCAGCGTGTCCGAGGACGGCTACGAGAGTCCCGTCGTCTTCCCGTGGCCCATCGGCGCCTACGAGCCGCTGGAGTGGATCGCGCGCGACCGCGGCAACTAGCCACGGGCCGCACGGCCGGGGCTCGGACTGCTAGGCGCGGCGCCAGGCCCAGCGGAAGAGGACGAAGCAGAACAGCAGCGCGACGGCGATCCACAGCCCGCCCCACACGAGCGTGGGGATGCCGGTGAGTTCGGCCAGCATCCGGGCGTCAGACCGCAGCTCCGGACGGTCGAGGATGTCGCTCTTGATGTCCAACACCGCGTAGAGGCAACTCGTGAGGCCGAGCGCGGTGAGGAGGACGCGGTTCACGCCGGCGCCCGCCCGCCACGCCACCGCGAGGAGCGCCGCGGAGAAGGCGACCCCGAACGCGAAGGCGAAGGACTCCTGCGTGTAGAGCAGCGTCGCGCCTCCCACGACCAGGGCGAGGGCCGCTGAAAACCACGAACTGAGCGCCGGGAAGCGTTCCGCGCCCCAGATCATCAGCCCGCCCCACAGCAGACTTCCGAGATACCCCGCGGACAGGCTGAGGAACGGATTCCCGCCGGGGCACCGGCACAGTCCCCCCTCGAGCGGCGTCACCTCGATGGCGAGGATCCGCCCCCCCGTCGCCAGCGTCGCGAGCCCGTGGCTGATCTCGTGCAGCAGGACCACGAAGAGTTTCACGGGATACACGAAGGGCGTGTCCCAGAGGAGCCACACGGCCGCAAAGAGGCCGACGAACGCGGCCAGGAAACGAACCCGTCGCTTCGATTGATCGTTCATGCGTTCCTCATACGGGATGCACCCGGCGCCTGTGTCGGTCGGCCGCGGGTCGTCACGTTACGATCAGGAGGACGAGCGCGACGAGCGTCATGGCGACGCCCGCGAGCGCGAATACCGGCACTTCCCGGTCGAACCGCCACCGGCAGACGGCGAAGACCAGCGAAAAGAGACCCAGCGTCGCGTACACCGGGAGAAGGGCTCCCGCCCACTCCGCGCGATCGCTGAGCGCGAGCACGGCGAGCCCCGCGGCGAGCGTCGCGATGAAGAGGGAGCGCTCGTCGGTCAGGGGCGGCTGCGGCCAGCGGGTCGCGGGCAGCCAGCCCCCGAGGGCGAGCGGCGCCAGGATGAGCGCCTCGCCCAGCATGGTCAGCCGCCAGGCGTCCTGCGCCGGACCCGCGGTCAGGAACGCGTCGGTGAAGGCGGCGAAGCCGGCGGAGGTCGCGGAAACCGCCGCCATCAGGTAGAGGCCGTACGCGATGATGCGGCCCGAGATCCGCGCGGCGTGGAAGGTTCCAGGCGCGTCGCGCCGCAGACGGAGCGCCGGGACGGACTCCGCGGGGCTTCTTCCGACGCCTCCGGGCAGCCAGCGGGGGCGTCCGCGGCGCCTCGACCGGGCGAGCAGCCTCGCGCCGACCGCGCGCACCTCGCCGGCCTCCTCGGCCGACAGCTCGCCGCGGGCGACGGCGGCGTCCAGTTCATCCTCGTCCAGCAACACGCCGTCTCCTCCCTCGGGCAGCCACACGTCGAGGTAGAGGTCCTCGATGATCCAGGGCGGGGACTCCAGGCGCGGAGGCCGGATCAGGTTGATGTAGTAACCCTGGAAGGTGCCGCGGCCGTGGTAGAAGGCGCCGATCTCGAAGGGCTGCCCCGGTCGAAGGAACCAGATGAGGAGGGAGCCCGGCCGCAGGGTCGTGGCCTCGTCGACCCTCACCGGCGTGAAGCGCGCATCGAGAATCTGAAGCGTGATCTTCCACCTCGGGCCGTCCGAGAGCAGTTCCTGGCGAAAGCGCTGCACATCGCCGCCGCGGCGAATCTCCACGTCGACGCGGGGCGCCTCTTCCGGGATCCGGCGCGCGGCCCGCAGCGCGCGGCGCCGTGCCCCCAGGAGGTCGAAGCCCACCTACATGTCCGGCCGAGACCCCGGGTCACGCCACAAGGCGTCGGACGTGAACGATCCATCCGTGTCGGCGAGCCTTTCGAGTCCGGGCGCCGGAGCGAAGCGGTCCCCGTGCCGCTCCCGCAGTTCGAGAAGACGGTCGCGCACCATGTGCACGCCGCGGGACTCCGCCCACGCGAGCGGTCCGCCGCGGAACGGCGGGAATCCGGTGCCCATCACCATCGCGAGGTCGACGTCTCCCGGCCCCGCCACGACGCCTTCCTCCAGCGCGTACATGGCTTCGTTCACGGAAATCAGCAGGCAGCGATCGATGATCTCGTCGGGTTTCACGCCGCCGCCCCCGGAGCCGAAGGCGCGGCCCACCTCCCGGTCCACGCGCTCCTCTCGATCCGCATAGTTGTAGAAGCCGCGACCGTTCTTCTTCCCGAGCCGGCCGAGCCCCGCGAGCATGTCCAGCGCGGCGGAGGGGCGCATGCGGTCGCCGTACGCCCGGGTCATCTCCTTCGCGACGTGCGCCGCGACGTCGAAGCCGACTTCATCGAGCAGTCTGCACGGCCCCATCGGCAGCCCGAACTCCTTCAGCGTCCGGTCGATGCGGGCCACGTCCGCGCCATCGTCCAGCAGGAACCCGACTTCGTTCAGGTACGGCGCGAGGAGCCGGTTGACGAGGAACCCGGGCCGGTCCGCGACGAGCACGGGCGTCTTCCCGAGCCGCCGCGCGAGCTTGAACACCGTGGCGAGCGCCGCGTCCGAGGAAGACTCCCCGCGGATGATCTCCACGAGGGGCATGCGGTGCACCGGATTGAAGAAGTGCAGGCCGACGACCCGGTCCGGCCGGGCGGCGGCCTCGCTCAGCTTCGTCACCGACAGCGAGGACGTGTTCGTCGCGAAAACCGCGTGCGGGGGGAGCTCCGGCTCCACGTCCCGCAGCACCTGCTGCTTTACCGGAAGCCGTTCGACGACGGCTTCGATGACGACATCGACATCGCCGAACCGCCCGTAGTCGAGCGTGCCGTGGATGAGCGCGAACTTCAGCCCCACCTCCTCCGGCGCGATGATGCCGCGCTTGCCCGCCTTCCGGAGGAGTTCGCTCGCGTACCGCAGTCCGAGATCGAGCGCCTCCCGGTCGATGTCCTTGAGGATGACCGGGACGTCCCGCGCGGCGGCGAGTTCGGCGATCCCGCCGCCCATGACGCCGGCCCCCAGGACGGCGACCTTCTTGATCTCCCGCTGCTGTGCCGCGATCTCCGGGGCGAACGTCCGGTTCGCGGCGCGGCCTCCCCGGAACAGCCGGACGAGGTTCCGGCAGACATTCGTCGTCGCGACTTCCCCCAGACCCCTCGCCTCGACCGCGAGAGCCTCGTCGATCGGCAGGTCCAGCGTCTCCTCGATGACGTCGATCGCCTTCAGCGCCGCGGGGTACCGCGTCCCCGAGGCGGTGCGCACACGCTTGCGGGCGCCCCGAAACAGGAAGCGGCGACCCAGGCGCGTGTGCTCCAGGAATCGGTCCCGCGCCGTCTCGTGCGGGAGTTCGCGCTCCACCCGCCCGAGCACGGCGTCCATGGCCACCTGCCCGACGGAATGCTGGAAGCTCGCGTCGTCGAAGAGCTGGTCGACGAGACCGTATCGATACGCGTTCGAGGCCGAGAGGCTTCTCCCCGTGAGGATCATCGAGAGCGCCCGCTGGATCCCGATGAGGCGGGGCAGCCGCACCGAGCCGCCGAACCCGGGAATCAGCCCGAGCTTGATTTCGGGCAGGCCGATCGTCGTGGCGGGATTGTCCGAAGCGAGTCGCCAGTCGCACGCGAGCGCGAGTTCCGTACCGCCGCCCAGACAGGTGCCCCGGATCGCGGCGATCTTCGGGATCCCGAGCCGTCCCAGCCGGCTGAAGATCCGCTGTCCCATGGCGCTCTTCCGGCGACCGTCCTCCTCGTCCTCGATTTCGGCGATCTCGTTGACATCGGCGCCGGCGATGAACGTGTCGGGCTTTGCGCTCCAGATCACGAGCGCGATGGGGTGTCCGGTGGCGATCCGCGATTCGAGTTCGGTGAGATAGTGGTCCAGGCGCTGCATCACCTGGAGGTCGAGGAGGTTCACCTGGGAGTCGGGCGCGTCGAAGATCAGCCAGGCGACCTTGTCCGCGTCGATCTCGAGCCTGAGCGGCGTCGGCTTGTCGGCCATGCCTCCCCCAGCCTACCCGGCCGCCAGGGGCCCGCGGGGCTGCGCGCGGCGCGAAGGCCGCTCGTGTCTATTTCCGGGTGCTAGCAGCGCTGACGCACACCCTGTCGCAGTTCGGCGTTGCCCGGCTCCAGCCGCAGCGTGTCCGACGTGGCCTCGTCGATCATCACGTTCCAGTAGAGTTCGCCGGCCGCGGTGTTCACCCGCGCGTGGACCCACCAGGGCCCGCCGGACGCCGACGCCGCCGCGACGCCATCGGCGTCCGTGGTGTCCGCCATCACTTCTCTTCCAAGCGCCATGAGGAGGTCGTCCTCGATGTCGCCGTACCCGGCGAACGCCGCTTCCTCCCAGGAGTCGATGACGATGCAGATCGAGTCGACGCGCTGCTGGGTGGACTGCTGCATCTCGTTGAACTCGTCGAACGCCGCCTGTCGCTGGCGGTTCAGGGCCCCTTCGCGATCCTCGAGATCGCCGAACCGGTCGAACAGCTCCCGGTACTCCCGGCTGCGGTCGTCGAGGTTGTCGAGCCGCGTGGTGATCGACCGCATGGAATCACGGACGTTGTTCCAACTCGACTCCGCCGTGCTCCACCGGTCCCGCAGCTCCTGTTCCGTCAGGGACGCCTGCTCGAGGTCCGCCGGGATCTCCGGCTCCGGCGTCGCGGCCTGTGCGATGATGGTCGCGAACAGGGAGTCGCGGTCGAATGGAAGGAACTGAACTTCCAGGTCGTCCACCACTTCGGACGCGGCTTCGTCGGCCGTCACCTGCACGGTGATTCTGCTGCCGCAGGCGGCCAGCAACGGGAGGATCGCCAGAAGCGGGATAGCCACACGCAACTTCGACATCAATCGAACTCCAGTTGGGGTGTCCGGATAAGTGGGCGGAATCTACGAGGCTCCTGCTAGGGGCGGTAGCTGTCAAGGAAATAGCCGACCGGGTTCACCGGGCGGCCGTTGACCCAGACCTCGTAGTGGAGATTGGGACCCGTGGCCGTCCCGGAGACGCCGACCTCCCCGAGCATATCGCCACGCCGGACCTGTTCGCCGACGCGAACCGCGATGCGGCCGAGGTGGGCGTAGCGGCTCTCATAGCCATCGCCGTGATCGATTTCGACGATGCGGCCGTACCCGCTCTTCGAGCCGGCGAAAGTGACCCGCCCCGCCCCCGCCGCGACCACGGGACTTCCGAAATCGGCCGAAATGTCGACCGCGGTATGCGGACGCCGGAGCCCGAGCAGCGGATGCAGCCGGTTGTGGCTGAAGCCCGACGAGAGGAAGGAACCCTCCGCCATGACCGGCCAGATCGAGGGTATGCGCTGGTACCGCTCGCGCTGCGTTCCGAGGGAATCCGCCGCCTCGGTGAGACTGCTTCGAAGCAGGTCCGCGCGTCGCAGCAACTGATCGATGTCGACCGCGACATCGCCGGCTTCCCGCGCCAGGTCCGGGGCGATCTCGAAGAACTCGTCGTTCGTCGGATCGACGCCGCCGGGACCGCCGACGCCGACCGAGTAGACCTCGGGGTCGAGCAGCGGAAGGCCGGCGACGAGCCGGAATCTCTGTTCCCGCACGGAGAGGTCGTCGAGCGCCCGGCTGAGCTGTCCGCTGCGGCGCTCCATCGCCTGCAGGCTGCTGATCAGCTCCCGATTCTCGGCCCGATAGCGCGCAAGCTGCTCCGCCGCATCCTGCCGCCCCAGCACGCTGGCGACGAAGGCGGATGCCATCATCAGGAGCACGGCGGCCGCGATTCCGGCAGCTTTCGCGCGGCGTTTCTCCACGCGGTAGCTGCGTGCGCGCCCTCCACTCCCGGGCAGTATCTGTATCGTCCAGTACGAAGGCGTTTTCAAGTTTTTCAACCGTAAGGAGGAGCTTCCGGCGGGTCGCCGCGCCACGGCAACGACCCGTCTGCAGCCACAACATCGACCGCTAAAGTTAGCCGCGGACGGCAACCAGTGTCAACGTTTTACCCACCAGGGACGGGAGCGTTCCGGCGGAAGCGTTCGCGGCGGAAGCGGGCCTCGGGAGGCGGGCGGGCGGGCGATCAGGGGCGCGGGAAGAGCACGCCGCCCGGACGCACCGTCCGGAGCCCGGCCACGGACGGCTCGAGACGCGCGAAGGCCGGCGGCGATCCGTCGCCTCCCAGCGTCCCCCAGAGTTCGGCGGCCTTCCGCGGGGTGAAGGGGGCGAGCATCGCGGCGACCGCGCCGAGCGCCGCGATGAGCTGCGACAGCACCCCGTCGAGCGCGTCCGCGTCCGCGCCCTCCTCGCGCTCCGCCTTCGCGAGCGCCCACGGTTTCGTCTCGTCCACGAACCCGTTCGCAGCGCGCACGACGTCGAACGCCGCCGCCAGCCCCTTGTGCAGCAGGTAGCCCTCCATCGCCGCGCGGTACTCCGCGAGGGCGACCGCCGCCCTGTCCGCGAGTTCTCCGCCCCGCGCCGGGGGCACAGCCCCTCCGCGGTACCTGGAGACCATCGAGACCACGCGGTTCAGGAGGTTGCCGAGGTCGTTCGCGAGATCCGTCGTGTAGCGGCGGTCGAACTGCTCGATGAAGGCTTCCGTCGAGGGGTAGTCGCGGTCGCCGTCCCAGGGCACCTCCCGCAGCAGGAAGTACCGCAGCGCGTCCGGCCCGTGCCGTTCGATGAGTTCGACGAGGCCCAGTTCCGTTCCCGCCGACTTCGAGAGCTTGGCCCCGCCGATCTTGATGAAGCCGTGCCCCCACACGCTCTTCGCCGGCTCCACGCCCGCCGCGAGCAGCATCGCCGGCCAGTACACGCAGTGGAAGCGCGTGATGTCCTTGCCGATGATGTGGAGGTCCGCGGGCCAGAACTTCCCGAACGTCTCGCCGTCCGGATAGCCGATCGCCGTGATGTAGTTCGACAGCGCGTCGAACCACACGTAGACCGTATGCCCCTCATCCCCCGGAAAAGGGACGCCCCAGCGAATCCTGGAGCGGGAGGCGGAGATGTCGTCGAGTCCGGATTCCAGCAGCCGCGTGATCTCGTTGCGCCGCGTACGGGGCCGCACGGAGTCCGGATCGTTCCGCAGGCGTTCGAGGAGGGTGTCCCGGTAGTCGGAGAGCTTGAAGAACCAGTTCTCCTCCTCCGTCCACTCGATCTCGCGCCCGGGGTGGAGCGGGCAGCGCCCGTCCTCGAGTTCCTCGTCCTTCTTGAAGGCTTCGCACCCGGCGCAGTAGTGGCCCTCGTACTTCGCGCGGCGGAAGTCCCCGTTCTCGGCGATCCGCTCCATGAGCGCGGTCACGCCGCGGTGGTGGCGCGGTTCCGAGGTCCGGATGAAGTCGTCGTTCGACAGGCCCAGGCGGCGCCAGACGTCCAGGAACGCCTCGGCGATCCGGTCGACCCATTCCGCGGGGGCCGATCCCTGCTTCTCCGCCTCCTGCTGGACCTTCTGCCCGTGCTCGTCCATCCCGATGAGGAAATGGACGTCGTCCCCGCAGGCGCGCCGGTACCGGGCGACCACGTCGGCGCCGATCTTCTCGATCGCGTGTCCCAGGTGCGGGTCGCCGTTCGAGTAGTCGATCGCCGTCGTGAGATAGAATCGAGACACTGGCAGTCCGTGGCGGGGTTTCGTCGGGGGCTGCTTAGCGGCGGTCCAGCTCGGCGCGCCGCGCCTCGCGCCTCTCGTCCTTCAGCTGGGCGAGCGGAATCGTGCGGATCTCTCCATCCCCCGCCTGCAGCGACACCGTCTCCTCGAACAGATCCCACGACTTCACGTCCTCGCGGCCCTTCGCGGTCCGGATCGTCCGGCCCACGGGCGGGAAGCGCTTCTTCGCCTGCGCGTACACGGCGTGCTCGTAGCGGAGGCAGTTCATGAGACGGCCGCAGGCGCCCGAAATCTGGCTCGGGTTGAGGGAGAGGCCCTGGTCCTTCGCGAGCTGCAGCGTGACGGGTTCGATGGAAGTGAGCCACGAGCGGCAGCAGAGTTCGCGGCGGCAGCGGCCGAGCCCCCCGAGACGGCGTGCCTCGTCGCGGACGCCGATCTGCCGGAGGTCGATCCGGGTGCGGAAGGAGCGGGCCATGTCCCGCACGAGGGCGCGGAAGTCGACCCGCTTCTCCGCGGTGAAGTAGACCGTGAGCTTGTTGCGGTCCCACTGCCACTCCGCCTCGCTCACCTTCATCCGCAGCCGGTGCTTCATCGCGAGTTCGCGGGTGCGCCGGCGCACCTCGAGTTCCTGGTCGCGCAACTGCTGCAGCCGCAGGACGTCGGCCGGCGCGGCGCGGCGGATCACGCGGCGGGACGGCGGCGGGACGGCGCGTTCGCCCACGCTGTCGCAGCCCCCCTCACAGGCCAGGTCCCTGGCGGAGGCCGCGCGCTTCACCCACCCGATGTCCTGCCCGCGGTCGGCTTCCACGACGACGTACTCCCGCTCGGCCAGCGGGGGGACGCCGCTGAAGGCGAAGAAGTCGGAGCGAAGGCCCTTGAACTGGACCTCGAGGATCTGGCTCCGTCCGCCCGTCGCGGGACCCTGCGACGCGACGGGATCCGGCGTCGCCGCGGGGCTCGGGGGCGCGGCGGGACTCGGGGGCGCCACGGGGTCGGGCCCGGGCCGACGCCCGGGGGGGGCGCCGTTGCCGGGCTCGCCGCCGGGGCGCGCGGGACGGGGGGGGCGCGGCCGCACGGGGCGCGGCCGCCGGCCCTCGCTCACCTCTCCTCCCAGGCGCCGATGGCGTAGTACTTGTCCCGCCGTGCTTCGACGAGGTCGCCCGGCTCCAGCTTCGCGAGCTCCCGCAGGTGGCGCCGGATCGCGGCGCCCATCGCTTCGACCGCCGCCTCCCGATCCGTGTGCGCCCCTCCCCGGGGCTCCGGGATGACGTGATCCACGACGCCCAGATCCTGCAGGTCGCGGGCGGTAAGCTTGAGCGCCTCCGCCGCCTTGTCGGAGTGCTCGCGGCTCCGCCACAGGATCGCGGCGCACCCCTCGGGCGAGATCACGGAATAGATCGCGTTCTCCATCATCAGGACGCGGTCCGCCACGCCGATCCCAAGGGCGCCGCCCGAGCCTCCTTCGCCGATGACGCAGCTCACGATGGGGACGCGCAGGCCCGCCATCACGGCGAGGTTGCGGGCGATCGCCTCCGCCTGGCCCCGCTCCTCCGCGCCGATGCCGGGATACGCCCCCTGCGTGTCGATGAAGGTGATGACGGGGCGGCCGAACTTCTCGGCCAGCCGCAGCAGGCGCTTCGCCTTGCGGTATCCCTCCGGGTGGGGAGAACCGAAGTTGCGGCGCAGGTTCTCCTTCATCTCCCGGCCCTTCTGGTGCCCGATGACCATGATGGAGCGGCCGTCGAGCTTGAGCCAGCCGCCGACGATCGCCGGGTCGTCGCGGAAGACCCGGTCGCCTCTCAGTTCGAAGAAGTCCGTGCCGATGCCCTGGATGTAGTCGAGCGAGAAGGGGCGGTCCTGGTTGCGGGCGAGCTTTACGCGGTCGAAACGCGAGAGCCGGGCCATGGCCTCATCGTGCGCAGCGGCGAGCTGGGCTTCCAGCGGCCCCAGCTCGGCGCTCACGTCGATCCCGCTCTCCTTGGCCTTGTTCCGAAGCTCCTCCACATGGCTGCGGAGCTCGGCCAAGCCCTCGTGTTCTATCGACATACGCGATCATCTCTCGGTCCCGGAGCCGACATCCCCACATCGGCTGCCCGCACAAAATGGGCCCGCCGACGGTGATCCGGCCAGCGGGGGGCCGGAGAGGCGCCGAACCGTCAGCGACTCCGGACCAGTCTCACGCCGCTTCCGCCGAGCAGTCCTCGCAGCTCTTCGACGAGGGTCGGCGTCGGGTCCACGCGCAGCGTTCGCGACGCGAAGCGCGGGGGTCGCGCCTCGTCTTCCGGCTCCGCGGGCCCGGCTTCGAGGTAGAGCGGGCCGCGACCCGGCGACGCCTCCAGCAGCTCCCGGGCCCGCGTGAAGGCGCCGGGCTCCGGCTGTTCGTCCTCGCGGAGTTCGATCAGGATCCCCACCTGTCCCTCGTCGCGCACATCCGCCAGCGGACGCACGGAGTCGAGGAAGACGGGCGGATCGTCGTCATCCCGCGAGTTGCCCGACACCGTGCCCGCGATCAGGACCGGGCGGTCGTCCGTGAGGAGGTCGCGGTTCTTCTGCCAGACGTCGCCGAACACGAGCGTGGTCGCCGTCCCGTGAAAATCCTCGATCGTGAGGCGCGCCCACTCCCGGCCGTCCTTGCGCGCGGTGCGGACCGAGGTCTCGGTGACGACGCAGGGGACCTCCACCTTCCGGTCGCGGCGCTCGCGCAGGTTCGTCGTCTTCGCCTCCAGCGAGTACAGCTCGACGAGATCCCGGTAGCGCTCGAGCGGGTGTCCGGAGATGTAGAACCCGAGGCGTTCCTTCTCCTCGCGCAGGCGGTCGCGCTCGCTCCACGCGGACACGATCGGGAGTTCGATTTCCGGCCGGGTCTCCGCCGCCTCGCCCCCGAACAGGCTCGTCTGTCCGCTCTCCGCCTCCTGCCGGCGGAGCTGCGCCTCGTTGAGCATGACCTCGAGGCCGGCGGAGAGGGCCGCGCGGTCGCCGAGGTCGTCGAGCGCCCCGGCGCCGATCAGCGCCTGGATCACGCGCGAGTTGTTGAGCCGCAGGTCGATCCGCTCGAGGAAGTCGATGAAGCTCTCGAACGGCGCCTCCTCCCGGGCCGCCTGAATCGACCGGATCGCGGAGTGTCCCACGCCCTTGATCGCGCCGAGCCCGAAGCGGATCGCCGACCGCCCCGGATCCTCCGGATCGTCGACGACCGTGAAGCGGTACCCCGACTCCTTCACCGAGGGGGGGAGCACCCGGATTCCGAGCGGCCGGGCCGCCCCGATGTACGACACGACCGCATCCGTGCTCCCGATTTCGGACGAGAGGAGGCCGGCCATGAATTCGGCCGGATAGTGCGCCTTCAGCCACGCGGTGCGGTAGGAGAGGAGCGCGTACGCGACGCTGTGCGCCTTGTTGAAGCCGTAGCGGCCGAAGGTGCGGATGAGCTTGGCGATCTCGACCGCCTTCGGCTTCTTCACCCCGCGCTCGACCGCGCGCGTGACGAACTCGCCGAGGACCTTGTCCGTGAGTTCGGCGTCCTTCTTCCCCACCGCCTTCCGGAGCACGTCCGCTTCGGCGAGCGAGAACCCCGCGAGCAGGTTGGCCGCCCGCATCACCTGCTCCTGGTAGGTGATGACCCCGTACGTCGGCTCGAGGACCTCCTTCAAGTCGGGGTGCGGGTACTCGACCGCCTCGCCGCGCTTGCGGCGGATGTAGACGTCCGTCATCCCGGAGTCGAGCGGACCCGGGCGGATGAGCGCGTTGACGGCGACGAGGTCGTCGAACCGGTCGCAGCGCATCGCGCGCAGCTTGTCCGTCGCGAGGCTGGACTCGAACTGGAAGACGCCGCTCGTGCGGCCGGCCGCGAGCATCTCGTACACGGCGGGGTCCTCGAGGCCGATCTCCTCCCAGTCCACGCGGATCCCGTGCCGTTCCGCCACGTTCCGCGCGGCGTCGTCGATCACGGTGAGCGTGCGCAGGCCCAGGAAGTCCATCTTGAGCATGCCCGCCTTCTCGAGCGCGTTCATGTCGAACTGCGTGATCACCGCGCCGCTCTTCGAGTCCGAGCAGATCGGCACGTAGTCGTCGAGCGGTCCCGGCGCGATGACGACGCCCGCCGCGTGCACGGAGCTGTGGCGCGCGAGTCCCTCGATGCGTTCCGCGTAGTCGAGGAGCTTCTTCACCTGGGCGTCCTCGCGGTCGCTCTCGGCGAGTTCCCCCACCTTCTTCCGCGCCTGCGCCACCGTGAGCGAGTACCCCGGCGACGAGGGCACGAGCTTCGCGAGGCGATCCGTGTCCGAGGGCGAGAAGCCGAGCACCCGGCCCACGTCCCGGATCACGGCGCGCGCCTTCATCGTCCCGAAGGTGATGATCTGCCCGACCGAGGCCTGTCCGTACTTCTCGCGCACGTAATCGATGACCTCGCCGCGGCGCTCGTAGCAGAAGTCGATGTCGATGTCCGGCATCGAGACGCGTTCCGGATTCAGGAAGCGCTCGAAGAGGAGGTCGAACTCGAGCGGATCCACGTCGGTGATGCCGAGCGCGTAGCAGATGATCGACCCCGCGGCCGACCCGCGGCCGGGCCCGACCGGGATGTCGCGTTCGCGCGCCGCGACGATGAAATCCCAGACGATGAGCAGGTATCCCGCGTACCCCGTGTTCTCGATGACCCCGAGTTCGTAGTCGAGGCGCTCGCTCACCGCCTCGGGCAGGGGATCGCCGTACCGGGCCTTCGCCCCCTCCGTCGCCTCGTGGCGCAGCATCTCCATGGGTTCGGGGAAGCGGTCCGGGAGCGGGAAGTCGGGCAGCTGGTACTGCTTCTCGAACTCGACGTTGCAGCGGTCCGCGATCTTCACCGTCTCGGCGAGCAGGCCGGGCAGGTCCGGGAAGAGTTCCGCCATTTCGTCGGCGGTCTTGAAGTAGCTCTCCTCCCCGTGGAAGCGGAGCCGGTCGGGGTCGTCCTTGTCCTTGCCCGTCCCGATGCAGAGGAGCGTGTCGTGCGCGTCCGCGTCCTCGCGCCGCATGTAGTGCGCGTCGTTCGTCACGACGAGCGGGAGTCCGAGTTCGTCGGAGAGCTGGATGATCCCCCGGTTCACGATGTCCTGCTTCGGAATCCCGTGGTTCTGGAGTTCGAGCCAGTACCGGTCCTTGAACACCCGCGCGTGCCACTCCGCCGCCCGCTTCGCGTCGTCGTACCGCTCGTGCATCAGGTAGCGCGGGACCTCGCCGGCGAGGCAGGCGGAGAGGCAGATGATCCCCTCCGCATACTTCTCAAGCATCTCGCGGTCCACGCGGGGGCGGCGGTAGAAGCCCTCCGTGTACCCGATGGACGAGAGCTTCACGAGGTTCGAGTACCCGCGGGCGTTCTCCGCGAGCAGGAGGAGGTGGGCGTTGAGGGCCGGGGCGCCCTCTTCCCGCCTGCGGGCCCGGCGGTCGCCGTACGCGACGTAGACCTCGCAGCCGAGGATCGGCTTGATTCCCTTCGCGCGCGCCTTCTCCTGGAACTCCCACGCGCCGTGCATGTTGCCGTGGTCCGTGAGGGCGATGGCGGGCATGCCGAGTTCGATCGCGCGGTCGATGAGGTCGTCGATCCGGTTCGCGCCGTCGAGGAGCGAGTACTCGCTATGTGTGTGTAGATGAACGAACGGCATCCAGGCGACCCTGTCCGGCCAGGCGTGTCAGGTTTGGCTGCTTCGGCTGCCTTGGCGGCCGCGGCAGCCGCGTTCGGCTAGGCGCCGGGGTCGACGCAGCGGAACGACCCCAGTATTTCCTGCAACTGCAGCATGTACTCGTACTTGGGCCGGTTCGGCGAATAGAGCCACGCATCGACGAAGTACGTGCGCGCCGGACAGTCGACCAGCCAGACGATGAACGGGCCCGCCGCAGGAAACCCGCCCGACTCATCCTGCCACACCCCGGTCACTTCCAGCGCCGGACGGCCCTCCCACATGAAGCTGACCACGCTCGAATTCGAGTCGTCGATGCGCTGTGGGACGTTGTAATGCGTGCCGTCGATCTCCGCCCGCCACTCCAGTGCCAACTCCCTCGTCAGCGAGTCCGCGTTCGGGCGCCAGGCGACGAGGACCGAGCGGATGAGTTCGCTCGGGTCCGGGTTGTCGTTGCGCAGGATGACGAGGCTGTCGCCCCCGCCGAGATCCCGCGCGATCCGGTCGTAGACCTCCGGGACGAGCATCGAGAAGCCGAACCGCCGCCCCAGATCCGTCACGAGCGCGGTGTCGCCGGCCGTCGCGAACATCCGCCGCAGCACGAGTTCGCGGTAGTTCGTGTCCACCGCGTTCAGGACCGACGGCAGGGCCGTCACCCACGACTCGGCTTCGCGGCCGGACCGCAGCAGGACCGCCGTCACGGTCTGGGCCAGTGCCCATACGTTGGAGGCCTGAAAGACGCGGCCCGGCTCGAGCGCGGAGAGATCCTGGCCCGCCTCGGCCGCCACCTCGAGCATGAGAGGATCGTCCGCCGTCCCGAACACGATCAGGTTACGGAACATCTTCAGTTGTCCGACGTTTTCGTGGCCCGGGTCGACGAAGCTCACCTCGTACTGCTTCTCGTCGCGGCTCGTGAAGATCGTGGGTTCGAGGACCTGCCGGGTCTCCTCCTCCACTTGCAGCGAGAGCGAGTCGGGAGCGAGGATGATGAGGCTGTTCGCCTCGCCGAAGGCCGTCTGCTTGCTGCAGGCGGAGAGGACCGGGAGCGCGGCCGCGAGGAGCGCCGTCAGGGCGCCGAGAGGACGGATTTTCATGCGAGTGAAGCTAGACCGGACGGCTGGCGGCGGCAATCGAAGAGAACCCCTCGAGGGACGGTTTTCGCCGTGACGTCGCGCCGCGATTTCCTCGCCGCGTGGACCCGCTCCGCGGCGTTCTGCGCGCTCGCCCCGCTGCCCCTCGCGCAGTTCGGCCCCGGAGCCTCCGTGCGCGGCCGCGAACTCGGCCCGCGCGCCGCCCGCCCGGTGTCGGCGGACCAGTTCCCGTTCGAACTCGGCGTGGCCTCCGGCGAGCCCGCCGCCGACGGCGTCGTCCTCTGGACCCGCCTCCTCGCCCTGCCCGGCGACCCCGCCACCGCCTTCCCCGTCCGGTGGGAAGTCGCCTCGGACGAGGGATTCCGGAGCGTCGTCCGCAGCGGAGAAGCCGCCGCTCTCTCCGAACTCGGCCACTCCGTCCACGTGGAGGTCGACGGCCTCGACCCCGAACGCGACTACTGGTACCGGTTCCACGCCGCCGGCGCCACGAGCCCCGCCGGCCGCACCCGCACCGCCCCCGCCCCCGGCGGGCTGCCCGACCGCTTCGATTTCGTCTTCGTCTCCTGCCAGCACTACGAGCGCGGCTGGTACACCGGCTTCCGCCACATGGCCGCCGAATCCCCCGCCCTCGTCGTACACCTCGGCGACTACATCTACGAGAGCGGCCCCGGCGACCCGGACAACGCGGACCTCGTGCGCCTCCACGACACCGAGGAACCGCGCACGCTCGACGGCTACCGCGCGCGGTACGCCCTATATAAAAGGGATCCCGACCTCCAGGCCGCCCACGCCGCCGCCCCCTGGGTCTTCACCCCCGACGACCACGAGGTCGACAACGACTGGGCCGGCGAGCACCACACCGAGGAGATGAGCCGGGAGGCGTTCCTCGCGCGCCGCGCCGCCGCCTTCCAGGCGATGTACGAGCACTTCCCCCTCCGACGGACGTCGCTCCCCACCGGCCCCGACGCGCAGCTGTACCGCCGCCTCGACTTCGGCTCGCTGATGCGGCTGCACGTCCTCGACACGCGCCAGTACCGCACCCTCCAGCCCTGCGGAGGCCGCCGCCAACCCCCCTGCCCCGAACAACACGCCGAGTCCGCGACCATCCTCGGAGCCTCGCAGTCGGACTGGCTCCTCAACGGCCTGGATCAATCCGGCGCTCGCTACAACGTCCTCGCGAACCAGGTCTTCATGGCCCGCCTCCTCGAGGGCACCGAGACCCTCACCCTCCCCATGGACAAATGGGACGGCTACCCCGCCGACCGCGCCCGCCTCATGACCTTCCTCCACGAGCGCCGCCCCTCGAACCCCGTCGTCCTGACCGGCGACCTCCACACCAACTGGGTCAACGACCTCAAACTCGACTTCGACCGCGCGGATTCTCCGGTCGTCGGAACCGAATTCGCCGGAACGTCCATCTCCTCCAGCGGAGACGGCGTCGACACCGGCCCCCAGGGCGAAAACGCCATGAGCCACAACCCCCACATCAAGTTCTTCAACGCCCAGCGCGGCTACGTCCGCTGCCGCCTGACGCCGCAGCACTTGCGAACCGACTTCCGCGTCATGCCCTACGTCACCCGCCCCAACGCCCCGATCGCCACCCGCGCCAGCTACGTCGTCGAAGACGGAATCCCCGGCGCCCAGGAAACTTGAACCCACCGCGCCGCGCCCATAGGATGGAGTCCGCCCGGCGCCCGGCCCTCCGTCAGCACGGAACGGTCGCGCGCCGGTCTTCTTCGGGGCCCGTAGCTCAGCCTGGTTAGAGCGCACGCCTGATAAGCGTGAGGTCGGTGGTTCAACTCCACCCGGGCCCATGACTCCCGCCTCGGTATCCCAGCCTTAGCCTTGGCTCCGAATCTGGAGCGACCTCACGGACGGCCAAGTCGCCCAAGTAGTTCAACCGAGCGCCCCCACAGGGCGCGAGCTCGGTGAAGCATCGGCCCCGCAGGGGACGCTGCTTCACCAAATCTACCCGGGCCCACGCTCCCCGGTTATGAAGCCCCGGTCGTTTTCCCTCCGACGGGACGGGGAGCGACCTCGCGACCCATGAGCCGACGGTGTGCAGCCGTGTCAGCAGGTTCAAGCTCGGTCAGTGGTAGTAATAGGCATCCTCGAAGTCGTCCGTAACGACCAGGTCCTCAGCTCCGAACTGCGCCGATGAGAGCGTAATGTCCTGGTCGTCCCGCTCGAGTTGCACGAAGATCCTAGCAGTGATGCTGTCCCGGATCTCCGCGACGCCGTATTCCTCAGCAACATAGTACCCGTCACTGGAGTATGATACGTCTTGATATTCAACTTCTGCGGAGACGAACAATCTGACGTGCGCAAGACAGGAGACCCGATCCTCATCAACACGCAAGACCGTGACATCTTCGATTTCTTCGATTTCTTCGATTTCCAGGCCGAGGACGTCGCCTTCATATCTCTCGCCATCGTAACGGCCGCCGACGCTGTCGATATGCTCCGATAGCGCCTCTTGTAGGTCGTCCAGGAGTGGCGGTTCGTCGAACGTGGCCGCGATAGTCGCAGCGATATCGTGATCTTGAGCCGCTGTAACGAGAGGAAACAGGTTATCGAGACTCTTGATCGCAACGAGATGGTCAAGATCCTTCGCAGCACGCTGTACCGCCTTGTCCCTGGAGACGACATAGATACTCTCGTCGGCATCGGCACACCATTCTTGGAGTGCGAGAAGAGCGCTGGCGTCCGGAAATTCCTTGCTGTTCTTCTCGTCGAAGGGAGCCTGACCACTAAAATACCGGTCAAGCACTGGTCCAATCTGGAGGTCGGCAGCGCTATGCTCACGCGCGTTCCATTCGTGACGCAGTTTCCGTTCAAAATCCCGAAAGGCCTTGCTGGGTTCGGCCGGTTCGCTCAGCGGATCGGGGACCGGGAGGCGATGAGGGGCGTGGAAATAGCGGTTGTTCCAACGGGTCAGGTCACGGACGACCTTATTGTGATCCTTAACCAGCTGGCTCTCCATGGTTCGGATCTGTCTACCGACTTCGCGCAGGGTCACGTCCGTGGTGTGCAACACGAAGACCTCGTCAGCTAGGTAACCGCCTAGCACTGTCATAATCTCCGTGTTGAGGTCGTGGCGATTGGAGCGAAAGACTTCCGTATCGAGGAAGATGTGCCGAGTTGCAGGGCCGACCGACTGCTTATCGTTATCTGTGTCTGTCACTTGTATCCTTCACTGTTGGCCATTCGGCGACGATAGGTGCTCCACTTCCCGGTCACGTCCTACCGCATCGAGGAGGGCATGAACGAAGGGACAAGAGCAGAAGCGACCGGGTGAACCGGCCTCGATTTGCTGGACACGTCAAGCTACCGTCCAAAGATGGATCAGAAAACTGTGATCGGTCGACGACGGAGTGAATGAACGCTACGATCTGGTTGGCCGCTCGGGGGTCGGCATCCCTCGCATGCTATCCATGCACCCCGTAGTGCGCGGTCGAGCGACGCCGCGCGAGCCAGGACCCTTCAGCGCGAGCTCTGCCAGGGCCGCTTCACGGCGTAGCGGCCGACGGAAGTGATGCTGTCCCGCTCGATGTCAACGAGCCCGCGGCGTTGCAGCGTGGCCAACGCGGCTTGGACCGCCCGCTTGGACAGGCCTGTCCCCTCCGCGATCTGCGTCAGGCTCAGCTCAGCCGCTTCATCGGCCGTCTGCCGATACAGATAAAGGTAGGTCAGATAAGCACTGGGGTGCCGATCGTGCCCGACCAGATCGGGCAGAAGAACATCGATGACGTGGGGGTCGATTTCCATCGATCAAAGCTGGCCGCGTGAGAGGCATGTGGCAACCGTTGCACTAGCAGACCGTTCACGCCTTGACCCCGCCAGACCGGCTGGCTTTGACTACGGCCACCCGCGAGGACTTTTTTCAAGCCATGGAGGGCCGCAATGATCCGACGAATCAAGTTCACTTCAATCCCCGTCCACGACCAGGACGCCGCACTCGATTTCTACACAAGCAAGCTGGGCTTCCGCGTGATGACGGATCAGCCACTCGGTGAGCAGCGCTGGATCGAGCTGCGCATCCCGGGAGCGGACACCCGCGTGGTACTGTACACCCCTCCCGGCCAGGAAGATCGCGTCGGAACGCCATCGAATGTGGTCTTTGCGAGCGACGACGTGCGGGCCACGTTTCGCCAGCTGGCGGAGCGAGGTGTGAAGTTCATCGCCGAGCCGGAAGAGCAACCGTGGGGCACTTTCGCGACGTTCAGCGATCCGGACGGCAACCAGTTCGTCCTTTCATCCAGGCACTGAGAGGGTGACAGCTCTGAACGGAGTCTGCGCGCTGGTGACAGGGGCAAGCCGCGGCGTGGGGCGCGGCATCGCGCAAGGTCTGTACCGCGCGGGTGCAACGGTTTACGCAAGCGGCAGGTCCATCGAAACCGCCGACCTTGACGACGCGATCGTCCGCGTAGCCTGTGATCATTCCGATGACCAGAGCGTCGACCGCCTGTTCGAACGGATCGTGACCGAGCAGGGACGGCTCGACGTACTCGTCAACAACGCCTGGGGCGGTTACGAGAACATGGTCGAGGACGGCCGGTTCACCTGGTCGGCGCCGTTCTGGGACCAGCCGCTATGGCGTTGGGCGGCGATGATGGATGTCGGCGTACGGGCCGCATTCGTTGCCAGCCAGCATGCCGCACGGCTGATGATGCCGTGTCGGCGCGGTCTCATCGTGAACGTCTCGCAGTGGGCAGCGCAGAAGTACCACGGTAACGTGATCTACGGCGTCTCGAAGGCCGCCACGGACAAGCTCACGGCCGATATGGCCGTCGAGCTGCGCGACCATGATGTTGCCGTCGTATCCCTGTACCCTGGCCTCGTGCGAACGGAAGCAGTGCTTGCGGCCGGGGTCTTCGACCTCAGCAACTCGGAGAGCCCCGAGTTCATAGGCCGGGCCGTGGCCGCTCTGGCTGGCGATCAGGACGTCTGCCGGTGGACCGGACAGGTGCTCGTGGCGGCCGCGCTCGCCGAACACTACGGCTTTGCGGACATCGATGGGCGGTCGCCCCGGCCGCTCACGCTGACCGATGTCTGACGTTCGGGCTCTTCCCGCGCAGAGCACGATCGAAGTTCGTGGTAATGGGCCGAGTCTTCCCCTCTCGATTCTGGCCGAGCGTGAGCAATGCGTCGTGTGTGGTGGTGGTGGCATCTGGGATCCGCGCGGTGAGAATGGTTGCCACCTGCCTACGGACGGCTTCACGGCCACCGACATGGTTCTCTTCGAGAAGGCGGATGGCCGTATCGTACTGCTTGTCGGAGATCGCGCGTTGCTGGAGATCGTTCGGCGTTACATTCAGGGCTTCGAATAACTGACTGACCAATTTGCGAAAGCCTGGAAGATCCGCGCCTTCGGACACTCCGGCGCCAGCAAAGAATACGACACGTCCCTCCTCATGCTGCCGAAGCAGGGAGTCCGGAACATCGGGGCCATTCGCCAGGAATTGCATGTCGTGGTCCTAACCCGACGCTTGAGGTGGCGTCGCGGAGGTCAGCACCCCCGCCAAGTCCGCACAGCTCGCCGGTAGAGCTTCGCGAAGCTCGTTGAAGCGAGGATCTTCGATATCGGGAGAGAGCATGGCGCCGTGCGCGTGGTTCGAAGCATTTGGCCCTGGCTTGCGTGAAGGCCAGGAACAAGGAGATGGACGGCCAGATTCACGTCAGACCCCTTCTCCTCCATCGTATGGACTTCGGTCACGACGGCATCCGGGTGGGGCCGGGTGCGTTTTCGCCTCCTCTTCTTCCCCTTGGCGGGTTGGTGATACGTGCCGACCGGTAGCGTCTGTGTAGGCCCCGAAACCGAGTGATCGCCGGCGGGCATGGTGACAGGGTTGGGAGTGCGGATCCGCCGTCCCGCGACCGGAAGGTTGCTTAAGGGACGCCAAATCGTCTTGGAGAAAAAAGTCCCCCAAATAACTTCGACCTCGGGCAGGGTGGCGAGGGCGTTCACGTAGGCCTGCTGCCGAGCTGGTGCGCCGGCGTCTTGAATCCCGGACACGCGGGCGGTGAAGTACTTCAGTTTGCTGACGGAGTAGCCGCCAGGCAGCAATTGGTAGGCGAGCTTGACGGGGTCGAGCCACTTGAACGCCGTGTCCTTGAGGGCACCGTAGTACAGGTTGAACCCGTCGACGTAGACTCGAGTCCTCAAGGGCAACTCCAAAAAAGCAAGGGCCACTCCAAAGGAGCAGCCCTTGAGCCGACAGCACGCTGCCGGCGGGTATCTGACCGAACGTTACC
The DNA here is from genome assembly GCF_947581785.1 of Candidatus Palauibacter polyketidifaciens. Lineage (NCBI taxonomy): Bacteria > Pseudomonadati > Gemmatimonadota > Gemmatimonadia > Candidatus Palauibacterales > Candidatus Palauibacteraceae > Candidatus Palauibacter > Candidatus Palauibacter polyketidifaciens. Next base: position 104,790 of record NZ_CANPVO010000018.1, read on the forward strand.
ACGCCTTAGTCATACGTGCAAACCCGCCAGCCGGGCTAACGAAGGAGTCTAGGCGGCCGATCATCATCCGGCTTGGGTCGCGAGGCCTTGGCAGGTGCTGCGAAAGCGGCGATGCGTGGTTCCCGAGGGGACCCTGTGGGACGATCTCGACCGCCTGCGGGGGAGGCCCGGGTTGAGGCCCAAGGGGCAACAGAGGCGAATCGGGCGGCGCGGTGGCGAGCGTCGAGCCGCCATCGTCCCCGAGCGAACACGCTCGGTCGAAAGACCGCCGCGGCGAGCAGAGACACGACCGCTTGACCGGGTGCTGGTCCGTCCAAATGCTGGCCATTTGATGCCGTTGTTCCGGCCATTTGAGCACGGCAGATCCAGACATCGTCCATCGAAAAAAATGGCAGATCGTGCAGTCCGAATTGAACTTAAACGATTTCTTGCCGGGATTCACGCCATCTGGGAGACACCTGATAAGCGTGAGGTC